>CAYSXF010000052.1:0-11868 GCA_964434815.1 uncultured Lentisphaeraceae bacterium | reverse complement strand
ACACCTCTCTATTCGTCGGCAGCGTCAGATGTGTATAAGAGACAGGTCTATTACGGTGGCAGAAATAAGGCGTTATATTACGGAAGTCCTACCCGTGCGGCGTATTACGGCGGTGGAACGCCGGCTGTGTATGCGGCACCGGGAGCCGGATATAGTGGCGGGTCTTACTATGGCGGAACGGCAGGCGGGGGCGTCGGCGACGAAGAAGACTCGCTGATGGGCACAGTCACTATCGGCCGCATGCTGCGTGTCTGCACACAGCGGTGGGTGACAATTGTTGTCTTCGTGATAATCGGTTTCATCACTGCCTTTGCTGTCTTCAAGATTTCGCCTATGATTTATGAGGCGGATAGTGTCTTTGAGATGAGCATGCGCCGGCCGAGCATTATGGGCACGCGTAGTGCGGTTATTGATGCCGATGTGGGTGGCACTATGGATGAGGTTTTCAATACGCGTCTGGCGCGTCTCCGCAGTCGGGCGGTCGTCGAACAGATCATCTCCCAGTACCGTAGCGATTACCCTAGTTCGACAGTGACGGATGAGCAGTTGACTGGGACATTAGTGGCGTCGAAAATGACGCTGCAGCGGCGCTCCCGGTTGATACAGATTACGGTTCGATCAACCGATCCTCAGTTGGCGACCGACTTGGCCAATGCTTACGCCAAGGCGTCGGAGATGTTCACCTCTGACCAGAACAAGAATGAGTCTGAGGTGGCGGTTTCTTGGCTGTCTGCGACCACGGAACAACAGAAACGGAACCTGGAACGCGCGGACAAGGAAATGCTTGATTTCCGCACGGCCAATCAGCTCGACTTTATGACGAGTGAAAGCGACACTTCAAAACAGGCGATGACCAAGATCAACGCAGATATTTTGGCGCTTGAAAGCGATATAACCAAGGCGACGGAGTTGCGCAAAACGCTTGAAATGATTCAGAACGAGCCCGAAAAATTCGGTTCGCTTCCCGATTCAGTGCCGCGTTCAACCGAGATTAGCACAGCCTATCAACAGCTTCAAAAAACGTTGGCGGAAAAGAACTCATTGCTGGCCCGGTACACGGCCAACCATCCCGAAGTCAAGGTTAAGGAAAAAGAAGTTGATGTTTACAAGCAGCAGTTTGCTGACGTGGTTTTCCGGGCTTTGGATACGTGTAAGGCGAATCTCGACCTATTGCAGCGCCAATTGGCCCAACTCACGCCGAAGCGCGATGAACTCAATAAGAAGCTCTCTGATTTGGAGCTAAAAATTGTGTCCGCCAAAATGAAGATCGAGCAGTTGGCGCGCGAACGTGAGGTGGCTGATATCAGCTATAAGTCGTTGTTGCAGCGCACGCGCGAGGCGCAACTGGCTTCAGATGAGAACACCGCGATTATCAAACAGGTCGAACCGGCATACAAACCCAATAAACCGGTGCTGCCGAATCCCTTGATCATCTTTCCAGCCGGGCCCATGATTGGCCTGTTTCTGGGTATCCTGTTCGTGTTGGTGTTGGATCATTTGGAAGATAAGATTGTTGGTATTGCGGATATTGAACAGAGGTTACATCTGAAGACGTTGGCGGTGTTGCCGCACGTGCGGCGCAAGAAGCGGGAGCAGTTGGCTCGACTTGTGGTCGACGATAAGTTCTCGCAATTTGCCGAGGCTATGGCCGGACTCAGAAACTTGCTGGATTCCCCCAGGTATCAGGAGATGGCAAAAGTCTTGCTATGCATGAGCACTCAGCCGGGAGAGGGAAAGACGATTACTTCCTGTGGTCTGGCCATTTCCTGTGCGCAGAGTGGCCAGAAAACGCTTCTGATCGACTTTGATATGCGTCGCCCTAGGTTGGCCAGAATCTTCGAGAAGAAACATACGGACTTTAGCAGTCTGCCGCATACCTTGGCGAAGGCAGACGCGTCGTTGTTCGAAACATTGCCGACGCCTTCCGGGATAGAAAACCTCGACATTGTTTTTTCCAAGGCATCCTCAGAGATTAGCCCTGCCAATCTAATGGGCAGCGGGGCGATCGTAGAGTTCTTCACATGGGTGCGTGAGCACTATGACCGCATCATCATCGATTCGCCGCCTTTCGGCATCGTCGGCGATGTGATGGTGTTGGCGTCCCTAGCTGATGCGGTGATGATTATGTGTTGCCCCGACCGGACGCGTTTCCAGCCGATCAAACACGCCGCTCGGCACTTGACAGAGGCTGGCGCACGCGTGATTGGCGTCATTGTCAACGACGTGGACTTCGGGAGCCGGAACCACTTCAGCCAGTATGATTATCATTATCGGTATGCCTATCGCTACACGTCGCGTTACGGCGCTTACGGTCAAGGAAAGAAGCTTGATCTGAAGACCGAGAAACCCGCTGAGGGCACAAGTGGAACGAAATCCGTTGACGATGAAGACGATTTGACGCCGTCAATCATCTCGAGCCGTCAGGACATCGTCGATGTTTCGATGATGGATGATGAATAGGAGTGTGCCCCGTGAAGCGAGTGATGGTTACAGGCGGTGCCGGTTTCATCGGATCAGCCGTGATTCGGCATCTTATGCGGGCGACAGATGCGAATGTCCTCAATTTCGACAAACTTACCTATGCCGGGAATCTGGCTTCTTTGCTGTCGGTTGAGAAGTATCCGCGTTACCAGTTTGTGGAGGCCGACATCTGTGACCGCGAGGCCGCCGGACGTGTCTTTGCCCAGTTTCAACCGGATGCGGTCATGCACCTTGCGTCTGAGTCTCATGTGGATCGTTCGATCGACGGACCTTCAGCTTTCGTTCAGACAAATGTTGTCGGGACTGCAACGCTGCTGGAGGCGGCAACCGCCTATTGGCGCGAAAAACCCGCAGGGTCGGCTGAGCGATCTGATTTCCGTTTTCTTCATATTTCCACCGATGAGGTATATGGGTCGTTGGGGCCGGACGGGCTCTTCACCGAGCGTACGCCCTATGATCCGCGATCTCCTTACTCCGCTAGCAAGGCAGCGTCTGATCATCTGGTGAAGGCGTGGCATCACACCTACGGGTTGCCCGTCTTGATCACCAATTGCTCCAATAATTACGGCCCCTTTCATTTCCCGGAGAAGTTGATCCCGTTGGTGATTTTGAACGCGTTGGACGGTGTGTCGCTTCCGATTTACGGCAAGGGTGACAATGTCCGCGACTGGCTTTATGTTGAGGATCATGCCAAAGCATTGTGTCGCGTGCTCGACAAAGGTGTGGTCGGAGAAACCTATAACGTAGGGGGCAACAACGAGCGTACCAATTTGCAGGTGGTTGAAACGATCTGCTCGACGCTCGACAAACTGCAACCCAGTCGTCTTGCCGAACTAGGTCTTCATTCCTTTAAGGATCTCATCACGTTTGTTTCTGATCGTCCGGGGCATGACAAGCGCTATGCGATTGACGCGACCAAATTGAGGACTGAACTCGGATGGATACCCGAAGAAGATTTCGATTCGGGCATTCGGAAAACAGTGCAGTGGTATATCGACAATGCGTGGTGGTGGCAACCGATCCGCGACAAGAAATATGCCGGACAGCGTCTGGGTTCGGGCCGTGTGTGAAGATCTTTCCCGACTGATGCACTCATGAACTAATGAATTAAGGAACTTCCCCATGGCGCGTAAAGGGATCATTCTTGCGGGAGGGGCGGGCACACGTCTCTATCCCGTCACTCAGGTGATGTGCAAACAGCTCTTGCCGGTGTACGACAAGCCGATGATCTATTATCCGCTGTCGACACTGATGTTGGCCGGCATTCAAGACGTGTTGATCATATCGACACCCGAGGCGACACCCGTGTTCCGCAACTTGATGGGAGACGGTTCGCAACTCGGTATGAGATTGGCCTACAAGGTACAGGAAGTGCCGAACGGCCTTGCACAAGCTTTTGTCCTTGGACGGGAGTTCATCGGTAGCGATCCGGTTTGCTTGGTTCTAGGCGATAATATTTTTTATGGCGACGGTATGCGGCACATGCTAGCCGAAGCCAGCGCATCGTCAAATGCGACGGTGTTCGGATATTTCGTCACCGATCCAGAAAGGTATGGGGTTGTGAGCTTTGATCGTGAGGGTAGGGCCGAGTCGATTGAGGAAAAACCGAAGCAACCGAAGTCCAACTATGCGGTTGTCGGACTCTATTTTTACGGCAACGAAGTGGTCGAGATCGCTTCGAATCTGAAGCCTTCAGCGCGTGGTGAATACGAGATCACGGATGTCAATCGGGTTTATCTGCAACGAGGCGACCTGAATGTGAAAGTGATGGGGCGTGGTTTCGCATGGCTCGATACGGGGACACACGACTCACTTGCGGATGCCACGGCGTTCGTTAAAGCCATTCAGGATAGGCAGGGGCTCAAGATTGCCTGTATCGAAGAGATTGCGTGGCGGATGGGCTTTGTTGACCGGGCTCAGCTCGCGCGACTGGCTGAGACATTACGAAAATCCACCTATGGCGAGTATCTGGCACGGTTACTAATCCAAGACAGGTTCTAACAATGTTGCGACTTGCAAGCCAAGCATCGTTCTGGTATTTTAATTACTCAATGAAGCGCGAGTCTGTATGTGTTTTCTCGCTTGGTTCATTAATGCGTAATTCGTTTGTAATGAAGGTTTTGAAAATTATTCGGTTTGAAAAATCCGCATAATTTTCGGGGACGGAGTCTGCCCTTTAATGAGGGTTTTTAATTCTTATTAATACAAGTAACGGGACGCTTCAGCGTGCTGCACTTAAGAGGGCTGGGTGACTGATCTAAGGAAAACAACCATGAGTAAGTTAACAACACGTCATGTTTACACCTCCGAATCGGTTTCGGAGGGACATCCGGACAAAGTCTGCGATCAAATTTCGGATGCGATTCTCGACGCATGCCTTGCCCAAGACTCAACGGCGCATGTCGGCTGCGAAACGGCAGCCGGCACGAATCTGGTCGTCAATGTTGGCGAGATCACTTGTAATAATTGGGAGAAGATCAACCCGCAAGCGATTGCACGCGACGTGGTCAAGGATATCGGTTACGACACGCCTTCCGAGGGCTTCAGCTACGACACGTTCAACTACGTGAGCGCATTGCATGGCCAGTCTCTCGACATTGCGCAGGGCGTCAACAAGATCGCACTCGAAGAGCAAGGTGCCGGCGACCAGGGCATGATGTTCGGATACGCGTCCCGCGCTACGCCTCAACTCATGCCTGCACCGATCGTTTATGCGCACAGCCTGCTGCAGTATTTCACGGCATTGCGCAAAAACGGCGAGATTGCTTATCTGAGGCCCGACTCCAAGGCGCAGGTCAGTGTTCTTCATGAGGATGGCCAGGCGAAAGAGATCGTTACGGTGGTCATCTCGCATCAGACGCGAGAGGTGCCGATCAAGAAGATCCGCAAGGAAATGGAGGAGTCAGCCCGCGCGTTTCTAAAGGACACCGGCATGTTGACCAATAAGACCAAGTTCTACATCAACCCGACCGGACGGTTTGTGATCGGTGGCCCATGCGGCGATTCAGGACTGACTGGGCGCAAGATCATTGTCGATAGTTACGGCGGTGTGGGATCGCACGGCGGCGGCGCCTTTTCGGGAAAGGATCCGTCCAAAGTGGACCGTTCCGCCGCTTACTATTGCCGCTATGCGGCGAAGAACATCGTTGCGGCCGGGTTGGCGGAAAAGTGCGAGATTCAGGTTGCCTATGCGATCGGCGTGGCTAAGCCGATGAGCATCAACGTCAGCACTTACGGAACCAGCAAGATCCCTGAGGCGAAGATCGAAAAGATCCTGATGTCGAACGAGATTTTCGACTTCCGTCCGGGCATGCTGATTAAAGACTTGGGGCTGACCAAGCCCAAAGGCTGGTCGTACCGTAAGACCTCGAACTACGGTCACTTTGGGCGTGAGGGGTTCCCGTGGGAAAAGACTGATCGGGTCTCGGCAATTCGTTCGGCCGCAGGCATCAAATGAAGCCATCTGTAGGGGCCGGTCTTTGTGCCGCCCCCTTTCATCAAGGAATGACATGACTTACAAAGTAAAAGATATCGGCCTAGCCGAGTGGGGCCGGCGAGCGATTGAGATCGCCGAAAAAGAGATGCCCGGCCTGATGGCAACCCGCGCCAAGTACGGTTCGCAAAAGCCCTTGGCGGGAGCCCGCGTGATGGGCAGCCTGCACATGACCATCGAGACTGCTGTACTGATTGAGACGCTCGTTGAACTCGGCGCGGACGTACGCTGGTGTTCCTGCAATATTTTCTCCACTCAGGATCATGCGGCTGCCGCCATTGCGGCGGCTGGTGTGCCTGTTTTCGCTTGGAAGGGCGAAACGCTGGAAGAGTATTGGTGGTGCACCAAGCAGGCGCTCACATGGCCGGACGGTTCCGGGCCGCAGTTGATCGTCGATGATGGCGGCGACGCGACGCTGCTCCTCCACCGCGGATTGGATGCCGAGAGGGACGCCTTGGTCGTCGCGCAGCCGACAGACGTCGAAGAGTTGCAGATCATCAACGCGCTGATAAAAAATATTCTCGAGACAGAGCCAGGCTGGTTTGCCCGCGCCGTGAAGGGATGGAAGGGCGTTTCCGAGGAGACAACGACCGGTGTACACCGGCTCTATCAGCTTCACGCCGAAAAGAAGCTGCTGGTGCCGGCAATCAACGTCAACGACTCGGTGACCAAGTCCAAGTTCGACAACATCTACGGGTGCCGCGAGTCATTGGTCGACGGAATTAAGCGTGCGATGGATGTGATGATCGCTGGCAAGGTTGCATTCGTCTGCGGCTACGGAGATGTCGGCAAGGGTTCGGCGGAGTCGCTCAAAGAGCATAAGGCTCAAGTGTGGGTTTCAGAAGTAGATCCGATCTGCGCTCTACAGGCGTGTATGGCGGGCTACAAGGTGACCACCGTCGAAGATGCTTTGCCTTTCGCAAACATCTATGTGACGACAACGGGTAACTGCGACATCATTACGGCTGAGCACATGAGCAAAATGCGCGATCAGGCGATCGTCTGCAATATCGGCCATTTCGACAATGAGATCCAGGTGGCGAGGCTCAAGTCCTGGCCTGGCATGAGGCATGTCAACATCAAGCCTCAGGTCGATAAGTACATCTTCCCTGATGGGCATTGCATCTATCTCTTGGCAGAGGGCCGTCTGGTCAACTTAGGCTGCGCAACGGGGCATCCCAGTTTCGTAATGTCTAATAGCTTTACGAACCAGACTTTGGCGCAGATCAAGCTCTGGAAAGAGAAGCTGGAAATTGGCGTCTACCGCCTACCCAAGGAATTGGACGAAGAGGTGGCTCGCTTGCACTTGGACCAACTCGGCGCGAAGCTCACAACCCTCACAAAAGCCCAGTCCGACTATATCGGCGTGCCGGTCAACGGTCCATATAAGGCTGACCACTACCGTTACTAATGAAACTGTTCCTCACAGGCGGGAAAGGTATGCTGGGCCGGACGCTGCAACGCCGGTTTAAGCAGCATGATCTTTTTATCGCGGATCTGCCCGAAGTCGATATTACGAACGCAGTCGTTATTGATCAAGCCGTTGCGGCTTTCAGGCCGGACGTGATTGTTCACGCCGCTGCTATGACTCAGGTCGACGCCTGTGAAGCGGACTCGGACAAGGCATTCCGGATTAACGCGCTGGGAAGCGCAAACGTCGCCAGAGCGGCATCGCGTCACGGTGCCCGTCTCATCGCGATCTCGACCGATTACGTGTTCGACGGCGCGTTAAACAGACCCTATCACGAGTTCGACATGCCAGCTCCGAAGACAGTCTATGGTGCCAGCAAATGGGCTGGCGAAGAAGCTGTGCGGCACCACTGTCCGGATCACACCATTCTGCGGATTGCGTGGCTTTATGGCGAGGCTGGGCCCAGCTTTGTCCATACGATGCTTAAACTCGGCAGACAAGATGGTGCACCCCTCAAAGTGGTTTCGGATCAAGTGGGGAATCCCACGTCGACCGATGCCGTGGCGGAACTTATTGAGCGATTAGCGGGCCATCCCGTGCCGGGAATTGTTCACGGCTCGTGTGAAGGCGAGGCGTCATGGTTCGATTTCGCCCAGCGGATTTTTGACTATGCCGGCATACGCAGAGAACTGCGGCCATGCACGACCGCCGAGTTTCCGAGACCGGCACCTCGCCCAGCGAACTCACGTTTGGAAAAACGCGTGTTACGGTTAGCTGGTTTTCCTGCTATGCCGCAGTGGCAGGAATCTCTTGCTCGTTTCCTTCGAGAATAAGTATGAGTTGGTTTGTTAAAAACATCCTATTGTTACATCTCTTCGTGCTTGTTGCGGCGTTCGGCTGGATGCACGGTGGCGCACGGGCGGATCTACTGTTGCCGGTAATTCCGTGGCTTACCTTTTTTGTTCTGGAATGGCTATTGGTCTTTCCTCAGGCTAAGTCGACAGAGACATTGTTCGAAGCTCGGGCACGCGTGTGGCGGGCGCTGAAACGAGATCCGCTGACGTATGTGGCATTGGCTTTAACTGTGGTGTTGGTTATTCCTTTATTCAACGTTGCCAAACCACCTTTTTATGATATGGCAAGGCATCTGTGGCATAATCCCAAACCATCCGTCACATGGTTGCCTTACTGTGTGAGCCCGTCGGAGCATTCCGTGTTGCTGTTGTGGTTTCCACCGGTTCTGACCGCGGCATTGGCAGCCCGGCATGGCTTGCTGAAAAAAAGCAAACGGCTGTTATTGGAAGGGGTCTGTTGGAACAGTGCGGCGATGGCTGTGATAGGCTTCTTGCAGATTTATACCGGCACGGATAAATTATTATGGCTCACGCCATTGTCGTCTTATTTCTTTTCGACGTTTGGGTATCCGAATTTTGCCGGCGCGTTCTTCACGCTGACGGCAACCCTCTCGTTGGGGTTGTGGTTCCAGGGTGTCACAGAAAAGACCCGATTATCATTATCTTCGCCTTCTGCAGCGCAAGATGAACGGTCGTGGTTCTATGCGAACCGCATGGTTCTCCCCGCCATATTGGCTTTCTTGGGAGCGATCGCTTCATTATCGCGAGCGGCCATTCTTTTGAGTGGCCTCACGCTGTCTGTGATGATTTTTTATATGCTTTTTTACGTGTGGAAAGAGGTGAACGCAGGTGTCCGTGTGATGATATTTGCGAGTTTGTTTGCTGTGTGCGTGATCATCGCCTCTTCTTTTGCTGTTTTCAAATTTGAAAGTCTAAAGACAGAGGTTCGGACGATTACCTTTTCCGCAATTGTGGAGCGTGTTACCGGTGGCGGACTCTATTATGCGCGAGTCGCGAAGGCGATCTTTCGTGACCACCCTGTTTTTGGTGTGGGGGGGTGGGGATATGCGCATTACCAACTCCAATATCTGACGCCTGAAGAACTAAAGAATATGCAAGACGTTGGTGCTGCAAACGTACATAACGACTCCTTGCAGTTCTTGGTTGAACAGGGTGCAGTTGGTTACGCCTTGATCCTCATATGTGTTTCACTGTTGGTGGTCCCGGCTGTTTGGCAGGCTTGGCTTGTGTTCAGAGCGAGACTGCCATCCGAGCTTGAAAGTGACGCTCCAAAAGGAAGGGTCGGGTGGCTGCAGCGGTTTCCTGTCCCCGTGGTTGCTGTCGCTCTCGGAACAACTGCGACGGTGTGTCATTCTCAGGGGGATCTGCCTTTCCGATCTCCGGCTGTCATGATTGTTTGGGTTTTAGCTTGGAGCTGTGTGTCCGGATGGCTGCCAGCGATTAATAAATCCTTGAGTAAGCGAAGGATGAACGGGTTATGAAAGTTGTCGCAATCGTCGGTCTAGGCTACGTTGGGCTGCCGTTGGCGTTACAGTTCTGCCGATCAGGTGCTAAGGTGGTCGGTATAGACATCGACACGGCGAAAGTGAATGCTCTCAATGCCAAACGGTCTTATATTAAGCATATATCCGCTGATTTGATCTGTGAGCAAATGGAATCTAAAAGACTGGCGGTGACTACTGATTTTTCAGTCATTACATCAGTGGATGCTGTCATTATCTGTGTGCCTACGCCTCTCAACAAAAATCGCGAGCCGGATATTTCTTTCATAGTCGAAACTGGTAAGCAGATCGCCCCGCATCTGCGCAAAGGTGTGTTGGTGGCCTTGGAGTCCTCAACTTATCCAGGGACGACAGATGAAGATCTGCGTCAAGTGCTGGAAGCCGGTTCGGGGCTTAGGGCCGGCGTCGATTTCGCCTTGGCATTCTCGCCGGAACGCGAAGATCCGGGAAATCCGCAGAGTGTGGTCGCTACGATTCCGAAGGTCGTTGGAGGATATACGCCCGACTGCCTCGAGAAAGCAATTGAAATTTACGGCGTTGCTATCAAAACGCTGGTGCCTGTCTCTTCCTGCCGTGCGGCTGAGGCCACCAAGCTGATGGAAAACATTTTCCGCTGCGTCAATATCGCCTTGGTCAATGAACTCAAGGTCGTATATGGCGCGATGGGAATTGACATTTGGGAAGTCATTGCCGCAGCCAAGACTAAACCTTTTGGTTTCATGCCGTTCTATCCGGGACCGGGTCTCGGCGGCCACTGCATTCCGATCGACCCGTTTTATTTGACATGGAAGGCGCGCGAGTACGGTCAGTCCACACGGTTCATCGAACTGGCGGGTGAGATCAACACCAAAATGCCGGAGCATGTGGTCAACCGCGTCGGTGATGCGCTGAACGGATTCAAGAAGCCGATCAACGGCAGCAAGGTTCTGGTTCTTGGGCTGGCTTATAAGGCGAATGTGGATGATGATCGTGAGTCACCCAGTTACGCGTTGATGGAGTTGCTTAAGCAGCGCGGTGCAGAGGTCTCCTACTATGATCCCTATGTGCCGGTTATCAAGCTCACGCGCGAGCATCCGCAGTGGGCGGGGACGCGCTCAATCGTCTGGGATCAAGCCGGCGTCGCCTCTTTCGACTGCGTGCTGATTGCCACGGCGCACGCCTGTGTGGATTATAAGCAACTGTCCGGATGGGCGCAGCTCATCGTAGACACCCGCAACGCTTTGCCCGAGTTCGCCGGATCACCGCACTATGTGAAAGCGTAGCATGCACTTTTTCGAACTCTTCGTCCCCGGCCGTGTCTGCCTTTTCGGCGAGCACTCCGATTGGGCGGGTGGCCATCGCCGCACCAATTCCGCACTTGTGCCGGGCGTGGTGATCATTTCCGGAACCAACCAAGGAATGTATGCCCGTTGCCGTAAGCATCCGGGCGAACTGGTTGTGAGGTCGACGTTACCGGACGGGACAGTTACTGAAACCTATCGCGTTCCGATGGAACTGATCCGACTGCAGCAGGAGGCTGCGTCTGGAGGATTTTTCAGTTACGCTGCAGGTGTCGCGGCATATATGCTTGATTTTTATGGCGTGGACGGCGTGGAGATCGACAATTACAAGACCACGTTGCCGGTCAAGAAAGGCCTCAGTTCCTCCGCCGCCTTCTGCGTGTTGGTCGCCCGTGCTTTCAACCAGGCGTATCAATTGGGGCTCACCACCCGTGCCGAAATCGAGGCGGCTTATCAGGGCGAGATCGCCACGCCTTCACGTTGCGGGCGCATGGATCAGGGGTGTGCCTACGGCCAAATCCCGGTGATGATGACTTTCGATGGCGACCGTATCCATGTGACTCCGCTGCGGCCTGGAGGCGACTTCTATCTGCTGGTCGCCGACCTTTGCGGAAAAAAAGACACGGTCCGTATCCTGTCCGACCTGAACGCAGCTTTTCCCTTTGCAAAGAACCCCCGTGATACCGATGTACAATGCTGCCTCGGGGCTGAAAACAAGCGTATGCTCGCGCTGGCCCGTGCCGCTGTGGAGGCGGGTGATGCTGCCGGACTCGGTACACTCATGACCGAGGCACAGGCGGTCTTCGACAAGCATTTGATGCCGGTG
>CAYSXF010000051.1:6478-11877 GCA_964434815.1 uncultured Lentisphaeraceae bacterium | reverse complement strand
ACCTCTCTATTCGTCGGCAGCGTCAGATGTGTATAAGAGACAGGTCACCTTGAATAGCGGCGGCACGCTCGATCTGGGAGGCTACAGCCAGTCGCTGTCCGTTGCGGGTTTCGTGTTTAACGGAGGCACGGTTCAGAACGGCGTGGTCAGTCTGAGCAATGCGAGCTGGAGTCCGGGTTCGGGCGCCAATATCACCTTCGGCGGCGGCGGCGGCATTAGCTGTCTCAATCGGTTGCTCCTGAACGGTTCGCAAACTCTGACGCTCGCTCCAGGCGCGGGCTCCGTCTGCTTCGGCGGCGACCCGGGAGGCTCCGCCAACTATATCGCCGTGGACGCCACCAACACCAATATGGTTTTCGTCAACGGCGGCTCGCTTGATCTCACCAATTCGACCTCCGGTGCGGGTTATCTTCGCATTGGCGCGAACGGGTCATCGTCAGTCAAGCCGGTCGGTTTTCTAACGGTGAACGGCGGAGCGGTGAATGTCGGGCATTCGATGAACATGGGTGCGCATTGGGACAACAACGTTGCTGACTGCTTCGGCGTGGCTACGCTCACGCTGACCGGCGGCGAGGTGAACGTCGGCACGGGAACCAGCGCGGGAACCGGTGGCGGGAACCGCGGCTGGCTCTACCTCGGCAACGGCAGTGCAGGGACGGTGAGCCGTTCGACCATCAATCTGAACGGCGGCACGCTCTCGCTCATCCAGCTCGAGGCGGGCGCCTACGGCGTGAACGCGTTCAACTTCAACGGCGGCACGCTGAAGGCGCGGACGAACAACCTGACGTTCTTCAACGGAGCGAATCTGGCCTGCGCGATCGGAGCGGGCGGCGCGGTGATCGATACGGCCGGGTACAAGGTGGGCATCGGCGCGAATCTGCTGGGCAGCGGTCTCGCAGGCGGCCTCGTGAAGCGGGGTGCGGGCACGCTGGTTCTGAGCGGCAGCAACACCTACAGCGGCGTCACGTCGATTGAGCAGGGAACGCTGACGCTAGCGGCGCTGTCCGGCCTTGCGACGAACGGCGCGACGCAGCTTGCGGCGGAGGCGCTCGGCAGCCTCAAGCTCAGGCTGGACGCGTCTGACGCCTCGACCTTGTTCACGAACTCCAACGGCAGTGGGGCGGTCACGGTGTCCGGTCAGCCGGTCGGCTACTGGGGCGACTTGAGCGGCAACGCCAAGCCAGCCACCCAGGCGACTCCCGCCTATCGGCCCACCTATGTGACCAACGCGGTCGCGTTCAATGGGCTTCCCGTGCTCCAGTTCGACGGGGTGGACGACGAGATTACCAGCCTGCTTAATATCAACGCATCGAGCATTTCCAACCTGACGGTCATGATGGTGTTCCGGCAGGTGACATATAAGGTCAACGGCGGTTTGTGGGGACATGATGACGGCGGCTGGGATCGGATTCAGCTTCTGAACTTCGGAACTGTCGGCGCCAACAACATTGCGACCAGCGGCAACTCAGCACTCGTGAATGGCATGAACACGAATAGCACCCTGATTTATACGGCGGTGCTGAAAAACGGTGTAACGAGCGGATCCTACGTCTATGTCAATGGACAGTCAGACAGCACCAACGGGTTGCCGGCCTTCACCTCATCTGAGGGAGCTGGACAGTCGCTGTTCACGCTGGGGAACATCAGTCCGGGCAATGCCTATCGCGGCAACATTCAGATCGGCGAGGTGATGGTCTTCAACGCCGCGCTGAGCGATACGGCCCGCCGCAACGCGGAAGCGTATCTGCAGGACAAATGGGTTGGGCTTGCAGGGCGTGTGAGCCTCGCTTCCGGCGCGGTCTTGGATCTCAACGGCACCACGCAGAGGCTGGCCTCTGTCAGCGGGGGCGGGACGGTCTCCAACGGCACGCTGACGGTGACGGATCCCCTTTCGCCAGCGGGAACGGGAATTGGAACAGTCAACGCATCGAACGTTGCTCTGAACGGCACTTTGCTGGTCAACGTGACGACGGGAGGCGCGTGCGACCAACTTGTCGGCTCAGGCAGCCTGACGCTAAGCGGGATCAGGCTCCAGATCGCGGACCTCGGACTGCTGAATCGTCAGAAGGCCTATACGGTTGTCGCCGGCGCTGGCACACTGACGGGATCGTTCGCAAGTACGAACCTGCCCCTCAATTGGCACGTCCGATATGACCGGACTTCAGGGGCGGTGACGTTCTACTATTCGGCTCCCGGTTCGGTGATCCGGGTGCTGTAAGGCTCTGGTAGGGACGCCTCCCCGAGGCGTCCGCGGCGGTTTCGGGGAAACCGCCCTACCCGAAGGAGACGCGCATAAAATGTGGGCTCTCGAAAGAGGAAGTGCTATGACCAAAAAGAACGATACGCGGTACAGCGCTCCGAGCCTGGAGCGCGGGCTGGCCATTCTCGAGTATCTGGCGCACCATCCCGGCGGCAAGGGACAGGTCGAGATCGCGCAGAATCTGAAATGTCCCGTCTCCAGCGTGTTCCGCATCACACTGGCGTTGGAGAAGGCCGGTTATCTCGAGCGCGACCCGGAGACCAAAGTGTTCCGGCACACGCAGAAGATGCTGATGCTGGGGCAGCAGGCGCTTTCGGAGACCGACCTCATCGGGTGCTCCATGCCGGAGCTCCGCGAGCTGCGCGACGAACTGGGGGACACGATTCTGGTCGGCGTGCTCAACGGGCCGGAGATCATCGTGCTGGAGCAGGCGCTGGGTTCGCACCTCTTCCGCTTTTCGGTGAATGCGGGGCACCGCATCCGGGCTTACTGTTCCGCGCCGGGCAAGGCGATCATCGCGTATCTGCCCGACCGCCGGCGCGAGCAGGTGATCGCACAGACGGAGTTTGTGCGCTTCAACGCGGACACGATCGCCACGCCGCAGGGTTTCAGGAAAGAGTTGCTGCGCGTTCGCAAGCTTGGTTACGCGGTCGATAACGGCGAGGAATACGCGGGCATTTACTGCGTGGGCGCGCCGGTGTTCGACCGCAGCGGGTATCCGATCGCCTCGGTGTGGGTCACCGGGCCGGGCATGCGCGTCAAGCCGGAGATGATTCCGGGGATCGGCGAGAAGATCCGCGAGGGCGCGATGCGCATCTCGCGGCGTATGGGGTATGCGGGATGAAGAGGGGCGACCCGCCGGTCGCCCGTATGTAGGGGCAGGCCTTTGTGCCTGCCCAAAAGGGGAAGAGTCTGTGAACGTATTGGATCAATTCAGGTTGGACGGTAAGGTGGCGGTGGTCACCGGAGCATCCTGCGGCATCGGCAAACGGGTCGCGCTGGGGTATCTGCAGGCCGGTGCCAAGGTGGCGCTTGCGGCACTCGACGATGAACATCTCGGCGCAACGCAGAAGGAACTGCAGCAGACGTACGGCGCGAATGTGATGGCGGTGGCCTGTGACGTCAGTTCGCAGGCCTCCGTTGTCGGCATGGTCAGCCGCGTGATGGCTGAATGGGGGCGGATTGATGTGGCAGTCTGTAACGCGGGCATCGTGACCCTCAAGGGACTGGACGTGATGTCGCTGGAAGAGTTTGAGCGTATTCAGAAAGTGAATGTCAGCGGTGTCTTTTTGACCGCTCAGGCCTGTGCCAAAGAAATGATCGCCCAAGGTGTCGGCGGCAGCATTATCGTGACGGCCTCGATGTCGGCCCGGGTGATCAATACGCCGCAGAAGATCGGCCACTACTGCGCCTCCAAGGCGGCGGCGATGCAATTGGCCAAGGCCATGGCGGTGGAGTTCGCGCCGCACGGCGTCCGCGTGAATAGTGTGAGCCCGGGGTATATCATGACCGAACTGGTTGAGCCGCTGACCGAATTTCATGCGCTATGGAAACCGCAGATTCCGATGCGCAGGCTGGGCAAGCCGGAGGAACTGATGGGATTGTATTTGTATCTGGCGAGCGACGCCTCTAGCTACATGACCGGTTCGGATGTGGTGATCGACGGCGGGTTCACGAGCGTGTAGGGGCGACCCGCCGGTCGCCCGTACGTAGGGGCAGGCCTTTGTGCCTGCCTCAAGGGGGAATGAAAATGAGTTCGATTCGTATGAAGCAAGAAGGGTGTTGCTCGGGCAATTGCGGGTGCGGAGCCGCGACCAGCCGACGCGATTTCTTTAAGGTGGCCGGGGCCGGTTCGCTGGCGCTGTTGGGGGCGAAGTTGCCGGTGATGGCCGGGCCGTTTGAGACGGCGGATTTCGACAAGCTCGTGCCGGCCGACAAGAAGCTAGATCCCGCTTGGGTCAAGTCGCTCTTCGAACGCGGCGCGCCCACTGTGTATCGCGGCGCGGACCTGCACTATATCGGGATGCCGGTCGGCGGAATCTGCGCGGGACAGCTCTATCTGGGGGGCGACGGCAAACTGTGGTGCTGGGACATTTTCAATCAGACCATCGGAACTGGCGACGGGCATTACGCCAAACCGCCCGAGGCCGCGTCGCCCATCGAGCAGTCCTTCGCGCTGAAGATCGCGGGCAAGGTTATCCCGCTGGACAAGAGCGGGTTCTCGGACGTTTCCTTCCTTGGCCAGTATCCGGTCGGCACGGTCACCTACAAGGATGCCGGCGTTCCGGTAGAAGTGAAGCTGGAGGCCTTCTCGCCGTTCATCCCGCTGAGCACTGACGATTCCAGCCTGCCGGCGACCGTCATGCGGTTCACGGTCAAGAACACCTCGGGCGCGGTAGTCGAAGGGGCGCTGACGGGCGCGCTGGAGAACGCGGTCTGCCTTCAGCACCGCATGGCGGCCGCGACGCGGCGCAATAGGATTGTGGCCGGGAGCGGATTTACGTTCCTCGAATGCTCGGCGGAGAAGGCTGACGCGGTTGCGGCACAGCCGCAGCCGGATGTGCCCTTCGAGGATTGGCACAAGGCGACCTACGACGGCTGGACAACCGAAGGGACTGCGTTCGGCTCGGGACCGGTCAAGAAATCGGCGACGCCTCAATACCAAGGGGACGTCGGCGGCGACACGGAGTACCTTGTCAATTCGCACGCGGCCGCGCCGGGCAAGGACGTCGGCGAAAAGGATAACGCCACCGGCAAATTGATCAGCCGGGCCTTCACGGTCGAACGCGATTACATCCGCTTCTGGATCGGGGGCGGAAGCCACAAGGGAAAGACCTGCCTGAACCTGCTTGTAGACGGCAAGGTTGTGCGGACCGCCACCGGCAAAGACAACAACCGCATGGCCCTGCAGAGCTTCGCGGTGCGCGACCTCAAGGGCAAGCAGGCGGTGATTGAGATCGTGGATGCCCAGGCTGGCGCGTGGGGCAACGTGGGCGTCGGCCGAATCGTCTTCACCGACCGGGAATTTGTCGAAGGCCCGTTCGAGGAGCTGCCGGATTACGGTTCGATGGGGCTCGCGCTTCTGGGGGCTCCGGCGGAAACGGCGTCGGGCGACAAAGCCGTCGCGCTGTCTGAGAAA
>CAYSXF010000051.1:0-6468 GCA_964434815.1 uncultured Lentisphaeraceae bacterium | reverse complement strand
AATGGAAACTCGAAGCGGGCCAGTCCGCCACCGTCACGTTTCTGGTGACATGGTTCTTCCCCAATTTGAAGCACCTTCCCGACATTCCCGTGCAGGGACGCTATTACGCGAGCCGCTTCGACTCGGCGCTGTCGGTCGCGAGGTATGTTGCGACAAATGCTGACCGGCTGGTCGCGCAGACGCTGCTGTGGCGCGACACCTGGTACGACTCGACGCTGCCGCACTGGTTCTTGGACCGGACGTTTCTCAACACCTCAATCCTTGCCAGCTCGACCTGTTATCGGTTCGAAGACGGGCGCTTCTGGGCTTGGGAGGGAGTCGGCTGCTGCGCGGGCACCTGCGCGCACGTCTGGCACTACGCGCAGGCGATGGGACGCCAGTTCCCCGAGCTTGAGCGCATCCTGCGCGAGCGGATCGATTATGGGTTGGCGCTGCTGCCCAGCGGAGCGATCCGCTTCAGGGGCGAGAACAATGGCGGGCCTGCCATCGATGCCCAGGCAGGGGCGATCCTTCGCTCCCTGCGCGAGCATCAGATGAGCGCCGATGACACGTTCTTACGGCGCGTCTGGCCCGGCGTGAAAAAGGCGACCGTGTGGCTCATCGCCCAGGACGGCAACGGAGACGGCATTCTCGAAGGCGCTCAGCACAACACGCTGGACACAGACTGGTACGGGCCGGTGGCGTGGCTGAGCGGGCTTTATCTGGCGGCCTTGCAGGCTGCGGCGACCATGGCGGACGAAATGAAGGAACGCGCTTTCGCGCAGAAGTGCCGCGACATCCTGCAGCGGGGGCAGGCGAAAATCGTCGCCGACCTGTTCGACGGCGAGTATTTCTACAACAAGGTGGACCCGCGCCATCTGGACACGGTCAACTCGGGCACGGGCTGCGAGATCGACCAGGTGATGGGCCAGAGCTGGGCCTTCCAGGTCGGCCTGCCGCGCGTGATGCCGGAGAAGGAGACGCGCGCGGCGCTCAAGTCGCTGTGGCGTTACAACTTCTCGCCGGACGTCGGGCCGTACCGCGAGATCAACAAGCCCGGGCGCTGGTACGCGGTCGCGGGCGAGGCCGGGCTCCTGATGTGTACGTTCCCGCGCAAGGACTGGAATTACGAAAAGGCCAAGGGCGGCGCGGGCAAGGGCGCGTGGGCGGCGATGTACTTCAACGAGTGCATGAACGGCTTCGAGCACCAGGTGGCGGGACACATGCTCTGGGAAGGGATGGCGCAGGAAGGCCTGGCCGTCGAACGCGCCGTTCACGACCGCTACCACGCCTCCAAGCGCAACCCGTGGAACGAGGTCGAGTGCGGCGATCATTACGCCCGCTCCATGGCGAGCTACGGCGTGTTCCTCGCGGCCTGCGGGTTCGAGTACAACGGGCCCAAGGGGCAGATCGGCTTTGCCCCGCGATTGACGCCCGAGAACTTCAAGGCTCCGTTCACGGCCGCCGAAGGTTGGGGAACGTATAGCCAGAGGTCCGAGGGCGAGAGACGGAAGTCGGTTATTGCCATCAAGTGGGGGCAGCTCAGGGTTCGAACGTTGGTGTTGGCCACACCGGAGAAACCGGTGTCGGTCACGGTTAAAGCGGGTGATAAGATTATCGCGGCTTCCGTGTCCCATCAGGGCGGAAGATCAACCATCAGTTTTGACGGCGACGTTACTCTGTCCGCTGGCCAAGCACTCGATGTTTCACTGGGCTGATTGGAGGACGAGACTTTGTCGAGCCGCCATGAAGGACAATTTGCGGCTCGTGAAGATATTCGCCTCCCGCGTTCAAGCAAGATGTCGTGGGCAAAGGGGAGAGGGTAGAGTGATGACGTTAGAGGAAATCGCGGGGCTGATCGATGTCAGTGCCGTGCGTGCGGACAGCACGCTGGAGGAGATTCGGCAGTCTGCAGAATTAGCCAGACGATTCAGGTGCGTCGCCGTGTTCGCCCTGCCCGCGCACACGCAGTATCTGATCGATCTGTTGTCGGGCAGCGCCGTGTTCGCTGGCGGCGCTGTCGGCTTTCCGGGCGGCGGCGCGACTACGGCCATCAAGGCGGCAGAGGCGTCTGAACTTGTGCGTATGGGGTGCCGCGAAATTGACATGGTCAACAACCTCGCTTGGCTTAAAGGCTGGAAAAAAGAAGCGTACGTGCGGGATGTGCGTGCGGTGGCGGAGGCCGCATGCGGCAGACCGGTGAAAGTGATCCTCGAGTGCCACTGGCTGACTGCGGACGAGGTGGTGCGTGCGTGCGAGTGGTGCGTGGAGGCTGGCGCGGCGTGGGTCAAGACCGGAACGGGCTGGGCACCGACCGGCGCGACGCTCGAGAATGTCGCGCTCATGAAACGGACGGTCGGCGAGCGGTGCCAGGTGAAGGCGGCAGGCGGCGTGCGCGATCTGGGCACGCTGCTGGCGATGTACGACTGCGGCGCACGGCGCTTCGGCATCGGCGTGCGAACCGCACAGACCATCCTAGAGGCAGCCGCCGGCGGATGCACAAAAACGTCCAACGAGAAATATTGAACCGCGAATCATGAATGGGAGAGGTGCCCTCACAGACGCAGAGACGCAAAGCATTAGTGTTTGAGTTTTAGATTGATGAGTCTGATAGTCATTCGCAAAATTCGCGGTTGGAAAAGGAGTCTGCTATGGCCTACATCTTGGCATACGATTTCGGGACGGGCGGCATCAAGGCTTCGCTCTATGACGAGAAGGGCATGTGTCTGGCCGACGGGTTCGACGCGTACCCGACGCTCTATCCGGCACCGGGCTATCATGAACAGCGTCCAGAGGATTGGTGGAGAGCTACGGTGACCAGCACTCGGAAGCTGTTGGCTGGCCTGCCGGCTGACACGGCTGAACGTATTGTGGGGATCGGGATTTCTGGGCACAGCCTGGGCGTGGTGCCGATGGATGCTCAGGGCAATCTGCTGCGGAAGACGGTTCCCATCTGGTCCGACTCGCGTCCGGACGGGCAGCCAGCGGATTTCTTTACAAACATTTCCGAAACGGAGTGGTATCTCATGACGGGCAGCGGCTTTCCCCCGCCGCTCTATTCGGTTTTCAAGCTGATGTGGTTCCGCGACCATGAGCCGGAACTGTTCGAACGTGTCCACAAGGCTGTCGGCACCAAAGACTACATCAATTACCGGCTGACCGGCATATTGGCAACGGATCACTCCTATGCTTCAGGTTCGGGCGTGTACGACCTGAAGAACCGGTGCTATTCGCCGCGCCTGATCAGCGCGGCGGGACTCTCGTCCGGGATATTCCCCGAGATTGTCCCGTCGACGCAGGTGCTGGGCACGCTGACGGCAGAGGCTGCGCAGGAATTGGGGTTGCCCCGTTCAGTCAAGGTCGTTGCGGGGGGCGTCGACAACGCCTGCATGAGCTTAGGGGCGGGCGCGTTCCGCGAGGGGCGCGCCTACAACGCGCTCGGGTCATCCAGTTGGATCGCGGTCTCCTCTTCAGCACCGCTCCTCGATGCGGCCAAGCATCCGTACGTGTTCGACCATGTGGTGCCGGGCCAATATGTATCCGCGCTGGCGATCTTCTCGGCAGGCACGGCCTTTTCTTGGGTGCGCGATCAGCTGTGCCGCGATCTGGTGGACCGCGCGTTACGCGAAAATGTAAACGTCTATGAGCTGATGACCGCCGAAGCGGCGACATCCCCCGTCGGCGCGAACGGTCTGTTCTTCAATCCGACTTTGGCGGGCGGCAATTCGCTGGACGTGACGCCAGCGGTGCGAGGCGCGTTCCTGAATCTGGACCTTCGGCACACTCGGGCGGATCTGTTGAGAGCCACGATGGAAGGCATCGCGTTTGGGCTGCGCAACGTGCTGGACGAACTCAGACGGCTGACGCCGATTGCCCCGCCTCTAACGCTGGTCGGCGGCGGCGCGAACAGTCTGCTCTGGCGTCAGCTCTATGCGGACGTGTATGATATGTCCGTCGTCAGGACGTGTGCCGGACAGCAGGCGGCGGCGTTGGGTGCGGCTGCGGTCGCGGGTGTCGGTGTCGGCCTATGGCCCGATTTCGGCATCATCGATGAAATCTCCGGTGTGACGGACAAGAACGAGCCGGAAGGGGTTGCTGCCGCAGAGTACGGCCGGATGTTCGCGAAATACAAGCAGGCCTGCGCATTGTTGGGAGAGTGGGCGAAGTAAAAGGGCGAACCGCCGGTTGACCTTGATGAAAGGTGTGGAGTCTTTATGAATGGTTTTTGGGGTACGTGTGTCGTTGCGGCCGTTGTTGCGGTGCGATGCCTGGGAGCTGATTCCGTCAACGGCAACTTGGACGCGGACCGCTTGCGTGCCGCGATCAAAGAGTTGGGGGCGACGTTCGGGGCGCGGTATCCAGCCGAGGCACTGCTTGCAAAAATGCAGACCGTAACGGCTTTGGACGCGTTTGCGCGTGAGGCGCTGATCGCCGACAACCCCCTGTTGACGGACGCGCCGATTCTCTTTGTGACCCGCAAGCAGTACCGCCCGGACCACCACAACACGGAGACGTTCTTTCAGACCGGCGAGATCAACACGGGGAGCTACGACACCGAGGGTGCGTTCAAGCTGTTCGACGCCACGAGCGGCGCGGTGAAGACGCTCTTCGCGCCGGGGCCGGGCGCCACGGTGCGCGACCCGGACGTCAGCTTCGACGCAAAGCGGATCCTGTTCTCCATGCGCAAGGGCAAGGCCGACGACTACCACATCTACGCGATGAGCGCCGACGGCACGGGCGTGCGGCAGCTCACCGCTGCGCCGGGTGTGACGGACCTCGACCCGACTTGGCTGCCTGACGGCGACATCCTTTTCTCTGCCACGCGCGAGCCCAAGTACTGCATGTGCAACCGGCACATCATGTGCAACCTCTACCGCATGGAGGCGGATGGCGCGAACATCCACCAGATCGGCAAGTCCACGCTCTTTGAGGGACACTCATCGCTGATGCCTGACGGGCGGATCCTGTATGACCGCTGGGAGTATGTGGACCGCAACTTCGGCGACGCGCAGGGGCTTTGGGTTTGCAACCCCGATGGCACCGGGCACGCGCTCTACTGGGGCAACAACACGACCAGCCCCGGCTGCGTGATCGACGCGCGCACTTTGTCGCAGGCGCATCTCGCCATCGCCATCCTGGGCTCGTGCCACGACCGCCCGTGGGGCGCGCTGGGGCTCATCGACCGCTCGAAGGGCGTGGACGGCCGCGCGCCGGTTCTGCGCACGTGGCCGGCTGAGTTCATCAACAGGATCAAAACGGATGGGCAGGATTTCGATTCAACGCGGTCGCTCGCACGCAAGTACGAAGATCCCTTTCCGTTGGATGACCGCCACTTCCTCTGTGCGCGGCAGACGGGCAAAGGCGAGGAAATGGGGCTGTACTATTTCGACCTTCATGGCAACGAAGTGTTGCTCCACGCCGAAGCGCCGGGCTGTTTCGACCCCATGCCGCTGCGGGCGCGCACGGTGCCGCCCGTGCTTCCGCAGCGCAGGCACTTTGCCGATCCGAAAGCGCCGGGCACGTTTTACGTTCAGAATATCTACGTCGGCACGCACATGCTGGGGGTCAAGCCTGGCTCGATCAAGTACCTGCGCATCGTGGAGTCGCCCGAAAAGCGGAACTGGTCGGCGCGCGAGTGGTTCGGCCAGGGCGCGCAGGCGCCGGGCATGAACTGGCTCAATTTCGAGAACAAGCGCATTCTCGGCACGGTGCCGGTGGAGGAGGACGGTAGCGCGTACGTCGAGGTTCCTGCCAACACCTACGTGTTCTTCCAGGCGCTCGACGCGGACGGGATGATGGTCCAGTCCATGCGCTCAGGCGCGTACGTGCAGCCGGGCGAGACTTACGGGTGCGTCGGCTGCCACGAGAACCGAGTGGGCGATATCCCGCAGGTGGCGGCGAAGCCCCTGGCGATGAAGCGCGAGGCGAGCAAACTGAACGGCTGGTATGGTGCGCCGCGCCTGTTCAGTTTCCAGCGCGAAGTGCAGCCGGTTTTCGACAAACACTGCGTGACGTGTCACGACTACGGAAAGAAAGCGGGCGAGAAGCTGAATCTGGCGGGCGACCGCGATGCGGTCTTCAGCGCCTCGTATGTGGATCTCTGGACGCAGGGTGCGATCACCTGTGTGGGCGCGGGCCCGGCGGAAACGCAGCAGGCCTTTTCGTGGGGCAGCCATCCGTCGAAGCTGATTCAGAAGGTGCGGGCGGGGCATTCGGATGTGAGGCTGACCGCCGAGGAGTTGGATCGGCTGATCACGTGGGTAGACATCAACGCGCCGTACTATCCGTGCTACGAGTGCGCGTATCCGCAGAATCTGGGCGGGCGCTGCCCGCTGACGGGAGATGAGGTCAACCGCCTGAAGGCGCTGACGGGTGTGCAGATTGCGAACAGCCATGGCGCGAAGCAGCGCTCGACGCTCAGCTTCGCGCGGCCGGAGATAAGTCTGTCTCTTATACACATCTGACGCTGCCGACGAATAGAGAGGTGTA
>CAYSXF010000050.1:0-11879 GCA_964434815.1 uncultured Lentisphaeraceae bacterium | reverse complement strand
CGAGATTTCTGCCTGTCTCGTGGGCTCGGAGATGTGTATAAGAGACAGTTTCGAGGCTGATCCGTATGCGGCGACCAAGGATGCTGATGCGGTGGCTATTTTGACCGACTGGACCTGCTTCCGCACGCTGGACTACGCCCGCGTCTATGCAGGGATGCGGCAGCCGGCTTTCCTGTTCGACGGCCGCAACTGCGTCGGTCATGAGGCGCTATTCAAACTGGGCTTCAACGTCTATGCGGTCGGCAAGCCCTCACGCTCGCATTTCAGTTGAGCAAGCCCTTCGAGAAGAAACGGCAAGGTTTAACCATGCGCATCATCGGGAAAAGGCGCCCCATGCTTATGGCACTGTGCTTTTACAGCGCCACGCTGATGGCGGCCCATGGCCAAGCTCAAGTGAAGGACGACGCGACGCTCACAGAGGATTTTGCCGCACGCGACGCTTTGCCCGAATCAACGGTTCCCGTGTCCGGTTGGGGCGCGCTGAAAGGGTGGGGGCCGAAAGCGGCCGTGTATCCGCCTGTCGCGGTGCCAAGCGGACGTGATCCCGTGACATGGAAACGCGCGCGCGTGGTCGCTGTTGCCAAGAAATACGTCGGGCTGCCTTACCGTCATCATCATGTTCCCGGCTGGGAGCCTTCCGGCGCAACCGATCCGAAAGAGGCCGGCAAAGGGCTAGACTGCTCGAACTTCAGCGCCTGGGTCTACAACTACGGACTGGGCGTCACATTCACGAGCGACATTGGGGCGCAATCCGAAGGCGCGAAGGCGCCGGGCCGCGTGCTCGCTGCGGGTGAGCCTTTAATGCCGGGCGATTTGCTTTTCATTCTCAAGGGCGACCGTTCCTGCATTTCGCATGTGGTGATCTACATCGACGCGGACCACATCATCGACAGCCACGAGGAGGGCGTCGCCGTGCGCGCGTTCAGGGGCTGGTACAAGTCGCACTTGTCGCATGTGCGCCGACTCCTGGAATAGGCGACATTTGCCCGACCTCGACGCCCAACACGACGGAAACAAAACCGCATTGCGTTTTTCCACACTTCATGAAGTGTGGAAATCCATCGGGTGAACACCTCCACACGTGCGGTGCCTATTATGTTGTCACTTGCCACTGTTATACGTCAGAAGTTTGTCCCAGTCTATGGCTCCATCTGGCCGACAATAGTCATTCGTAAATTCGCGTATGAACCGGTTAAGTGCTTTGCCCCACTCCTCCTGAAAGAGAAGCTTATGTTCTGCAGGCTTTGTTTTCATAGCGGCAATAATTTTCAAATAAAAGTCCGATTCGCCCGTCAATTCTTCCCAGAATGCCTGCCCCGCCAGTTCTCTGAAGATTTGATCTGAACCCTTCTTTGAAGAGGCTTTCCTTCCGTAGCAATAGCCGACAATTGCATCAAAATGCTTTTGCAGTTTCATCATGCGGCTGCGAAGGCTCATGAACTCTTGGTTTTGCCTCCTTCTGCTCATCGCATTAAAGACCGATGGGCCTGACTTGACGGCGATCGCGGTATAGGCGGTTGCGGATTCGCGCACAATGTCTGCACCTTCTCCACCCGCTGAGTTGGCACCGGAAACCAGCTTTGCGAGCGGTTCAAAGAAGGCATCTCCAAAAATACCTTCATCGGAGGAGGACATGTATGCGCTTAGGAGTTGACCGATCAATTCGGAAGCCGACTCAGTACCAATTGCACGAAAAAGATAGGGGTTTTTCCTTTTCAGAGTGTCGTTCAGCTTCAGTTTCGACAGCTTGGCGATCCTGCGCACATAAAAATCGTCAAGGCACTGCTGCACATGGAGTTCGATCTGTTTTGTAGTCAACGACATATTAGGTCTCCCCGTCAAGCTTTTCAAAATTCAGCAGAAACCGCCTCAGCGCCGTGCCGATTGTGAAGCCGAGACCCACCGGCACGGCATTACCGATCTGACGGTATTTGTCGGACACGGAGCCCTGGAACGCCCAGTCATCTGGGAACTGCTGCACACGCGCATACTCCTTCAGTGATAAAGGGCGTAACTCTGTCGGGTGACAAATGCAGGTGCTTTTCTGAACCGGGCTTGTTGGAACCGTCGGCGAGGGCTCGTCAAAACGTAACCGCCTGAAGAATCCGACCCGTCCGCCAGAGGACGTATAGGCGCCGCCCAGTGCTTCGGCCTGTAGGTTTTCGGGCAGGGAGCGCCAGTTCTCGCCCTCCTTTATAAGTTTGAGGAAGCGTTGCCGGTTCTTTGAGAACGGGATAAATTCGGGAGTCGGATCGTTGAGCCCTGCGAGCGCATCGCCGAGCGTGCGCCATTTGCGCGAAAAAAGAGTTTCGCTTTCCGCATAGGCGCCTGTGGGCATGGTCAGTTGGAAGCCGTCCCGGCTGCCTAGGAATACCACGCGCTCACGCTTCTGAGGAGTGCCATAATTGGCCGCGTTCACCAGCTCGGCGGACACCGTGTATCCCATTTTCTTGAATGTATCATTCAGCAACTTGAGAACGCCCCCTTTTTCCGGAACGGTTTTGCGTGTGCGGCTTGCCATCGGCACGTGATCCAATGACGCCGAGAGGATGCCTCGTACGTTCTCCATGACGAAAAATGGCGGACGGATTTCAGCGACAATCCTCAGAAAATCAAACATGACTTGGCCGCGTGGATCGTGGAAAGACTGGCGCTTGCCGGCCGTGCTGAAAGAAGGACACGGCGGCCCACCCGCGACGAAGGCGATTTGGTCGCGGCGGACGTTGAACTTCTCTAGCAGACGGTCGCCTGTCCAGTTGTGAATGTCATCGCAAATGACAGGCAAGTCAGGGCGGTTGGCCTGAATAGTTTTACAGGCTTTTTTGTCCAACTCGAGGCAGCCCGCAGTCTCAAAACCGGCCGCCTCCAAACCAAGATCCAGACCCATCGCGCCACTGAAAAGCGAGATGAATTTGACCGGCGGTTTGCCCGTGGCGGCTTCCCGCCCGTACTGTGGAGTCTCGGACTCGCGAACTCTTCCAGAAGGGGAAAATGAGCCCAGAATGTAAAATCGATTTTTATGCATACGCTGACAGGTAACTCCAAATGGAGGTGAGTTTACCCTCCTTGCTTGTCCTACATCAAGCTCTAACTGTGCGTGCAATCCGGGCCGGGCCGTGCTATTCTTGCCGCACAATTGAAACATGTCATGGGGGACGTATGGTGAAACAGGGGTTTGTTCTGGCGGGGTGTTTGGCGTTCACGTTCGGTGCGATGGCGCAAGAGACGAAGTCGTACGATCCGTACAAAGTGACGAAGGAAGAGGTCAAGGCGCGGCTGGACAAGATGCCCGCCACGCATCCGCGGCTATTCGTGAAGCGGCCGGACGCGTTTATCAAAATTCGCTCGGTGATCGATCAGAAGCCCGAGTGGAAGATGATCCGTGACTGGATCGTGAAGGACGCCGACGGCGAGCTGAAGAAAGAGCCGGTGCAGCGGGCGATGCAAGGCATGCGCATGCAGGGCCAGCATGAGGTGGAGAAGCGCTTGGGGCTGTTCGCCGCAGCATATTGGCTGACCGAGAAGCCGGAGTACGCGGAGCGCGCCAAGAAGGAACTGCTGTCCGCCGCCGCATTCGAAAATTGGAACCCGAACCACTTTCTCGACACGGCCGAGATGACGCTCGGGGTCGCCTTGGGCTACGACTGGCTGTATGACACGCTGGACGCAGCCACGCGCAAGACCGTGTGCGAGGCGATCCGCGAAAAGGGCCTGAAGCAGGCGCTGGCGAAAAAGTACTTCTGGTCCAAGGGCAACAACAACTGGTCGCAGGTGTGCTGGGGCGGCATGGTGGCGGGCGCGCTGGCGATCCGCGATCAGGAGCCTGATTTGGCGCTGGAGATCATTCACACCGCAGTCACCTCGGTGCCGTATTCAATCAAGCCTTACGAGCCCAACGGCTGCTATCCGGAAGGGCCCGGCTATTGGACGTATGGGACGACCTATTACGTCTACATGATGGACCTGTTGCGCAAGGCGCTCGACACCGATTTCGGTCTGTACGACCTGCCGGGGTTCGCGAAGACGGGCGACTTCATCAACGTCGCGACCGGCCCGAGCGGAAAGTTCTACAACTACGCGGACGGCGGCGACGGACGCGGCCACCTGCTCGCGCTGTGGTGGCTGGCGCTGCGGAGCGGCCGGCCCGATTGGCTTCGCAACGAGATCGCGGACGTGCGCGAGGCGGTGCGCCTCAACGACCCGAACAAGACGGGGCTCAGAGGCATGGCGTTCCCCGTGCTGTTGCTCTTCTGGTATCAGGACATGGACGCGCACGCGAAAAATCAGATGCCGCTGAACTGGGCGAGCGAGGGGCATGTGCCGATCCTCGTCATGCGGACCTCGTGGGACGACCCGAACGCCGGCTATCTGGCGACCAAAGGCGGGCCAGCCGTGCAGAACCACGGGCACATGGACTCCGGGTCGTTCATCTACGAGGCTGACGGCATCCGGTGGGCGGTCGATCTGGGCTCGCAGAACTACTACTCGATCGAGAAGCTGGGCATGAGCCTGTGGAGTTCGGCGCAGGACTCCGACCGCTGGAAGATATTCCGCCTGAGCAGTGCGAGCCACAATGTGGTCACTATAGACGGGCAGTTGCATGTGGCTAAGGGCTTCGGCAAGGTCGTCGCATTCGACAACGATCCGCAATTGCCGCACTCAGTGATTGACCTCAGCGAAGTGTACGCGGGTCAGGCGAAAAGCGTGACGCGGGCCTGCGCGCTGCTGCCGTCGCGCACAGGCGTGATTCAAGATCGCCTGACAGGCGTCAAGCCGGGAGCGAAGGTGCGCTGGGCCATGGTGACCAACGCCAAGTCCTGTGTGGCGCAAGGCAACGACATGGTGCTCAAGGACGGCAGTAAGTCGCTGACGGTGCGTGCGGTCGCACCCGCGTCCGTGGCGTGGAAGGTGACGGATCTGACGAAGCCGCCCAGCACATGGGACGTGGCCGACAAAGGGTCGAGCATGATCAGCTTCGAGGCCGAAGCGCCTGCGAGAGGGGCCTTGGATTTGCGCGTACAGCTCGTGCCTGGCAGCGCGCAAGCGGAGAAAGCTGTGCCGGATTTTCTGCGGGACGTGAAATAACATTCACGGGGAACCCGCCCTGCCTGACATCGGCCACCGGCCATACTTTAGAGCTTCATCCGCTCTAGACGCTGCTCTGGCTCAATTGGGCCAACGCCTTGTCCTCGTGGTTCCTCAGCCGCATTAGTTCCTCTTCGGGCAGATTCGTCTTAGCAGCCGAAAAGGTAAGCCGGATGTCCGGAAATTCCCGCCGGAACAGGAACTGCGCTCTGGGGATATGGAAGTCTGACGTAACAACGATCAACTCGGTTATCCCGTGGCGCTCGACGATCGGCTTGGCGAGCGAAGCGTCTTGGACCGTGTTCGCGCTTTCGGCGCACTCGAGGAATTGTTTTTCCGGAACACCCTGGGTCGTCAAGTATAGCCTAGTGTAATGGCCATGAGGTTTGTCCGTCGTATTAAAGTGTTCTCCCCATCCTCCGGTCGGCAAAATACAGGCGTCAGGATGGTGCGAATACTCGGCCAGAGCTTGCCTGCATCTCTCAAGCGCGATGGAGGACAGGTTTCCGTCTGCATCGTTTGGCGACCCCAGAACGACAATGGCCATTTTTTTCATCTTGCCCCTTTCATAAACCGGTGCCGCAGCGCCGAACGCTTCAGCGCGCACGGTCCGACGTCTGGCTCGGCAGCCTCTGCCTTCTTTCGAGTGCGCTGGACAGCGACCCGTGCTCAGAACACTCCGGATCCTGCCCGGCCGGGTTGATCGTGTAATGGCCGTGCTTTGGGCATGTCAAACTGCTGAGGCGCTTGTTTAGATAGTGCGAGACGTCCTGCTCTGACACGCTGTCGCCCGCTTTCAAGTTGTGCTCCAAAGCAACCTGCTCTTTGGCCGTATTGATCATTCTCATGTTGTTGACGCATGCGATCGTTTGGGCTGCTTCGCGCGCTTTGGCGAAAGACGGTATCGCGACGGCCGCCAGCAAGCCAATGACTGCGACTGTGACTAAGACATTGGCTCCTCCGGTGCTTCGGCCCCCAACGGTGAAAAAGGCGAACAGGTAGGCGAGGGGATGGCGGCCGGCCCGCGGCAGCCTGCGGCCTTCGCTGAGGGCGAGCAGGCTTGCAACCCGCTGAGAAGTTGTCGGATAGCCCGAGATCAACTCATGCCACGAAACAAAGAAGCCGCGCTCGTTGGCATACTGCGAGGCAAAAGGCGCTGGCACCATGGTCGACTTGGCTTGCCTGCCGCCGGCCAGAACCAGCATGGCGTTGACCGCGCCCTGGCCCTGACGTGCTGCATAGAAGCCGTGCCGGTCACAGGACGCCTCACAGCTCCGGCTATAGGCGCTGCCGAGCAGAGGAAAGAGAAGGCCCGGCGCGAGAAAGAGGTGTTTGAGCAGATGGTTTCTTTTGATGTGCCCAAGCTCGTGTCCCAGGAGGAACTCGATCTCCGCGCTGTCTGGCCCATACGTGTCGAGTATCTCCGAGTACACCACAACGAAATTTCTTCCGCTGTGCCGCGTGGCGAAGGCATTCAGGATGCCGCCCGACTGAAGGACATAGAGATCGGGGATCGTCTGGATCTGCAATTTTTCGCACACTCTGGCAAACGTTGCCGCCAGCTCCGGCAATTGGTCTCCTTCGATCTTCACGGCGTCAGCCTTGAGTTGGGCGACCAGCAAGCCGTTCCCCAGCCACAGGAACAGCCCCATGATTCCGGCAATGATAATGGGTGTTATTGTGACCACGCAAAGTAGCCACGCAAGGATTGAGATAGCAAGCGCAACCCGGAAATAGGTGTTTTCTCTGGGCTCTGTAAGATCCGACAATGTCAACGAGTCATTCATCTGCCTCTCCTCTTCTGATTGTTCGAACGGCATCTGGACTTTAGAAACACGGGCTGGCGTCTGAGCGAAACCATACATGAACAATTTCATATTTCGGCAGACAAGGCAAGCCGGAGTTGCGTCCGTCCAACCTTTGGTCGACTGTTTTGCCCAACGGGAAACGCGAAGACTATGATCAGACTATTCCCCATAGCGGGAAGCGTGTCAAAGATGCAAACTGGTCGCGTAGGGATGAACAACTGCCGGCGGGCGGCGGGGAAGCAACCGGGTGCGAACAGGGGCAAACGGGGTCTTTATGAGTCAGGCAACCACATTTCTCGAGGGCTATGGCGGCACGCTCGTGTTCGGGGCGGTCTTGGCGGAGCAATTGGGCCTGCCGGTTCCGGCGTCGCCGATCCTGCTGGCAGCCGGGGCTCTGGCCGCAGGCGGTTCGTTAAACCTGACGCAAATAGTCATTCTGACGGTGTTGGCTTGCCTGATCGGCGATCTCGCGTGGTTTCAGTTGGGCAGGCGGCGCGGCAGCCGCATGCTGGGCCTGATCTGCCGGCTTTCGGCGACACCCGATACATGTACACGGCGCACGTCCGATGTGTTTGAACGGTATGGCATGTACGCCGTTGCAGCGTCAAAATTCGTGCCGGGCCTGGGCATGCTTATGCCGCCGCTGGCGGGAATATTCGGCGTATCGATGAGGCGCTTTCTCGTTTACGATGGTATCGGCTCGTTGGTCTATTGTGGCTGTTTCATCCTGCTGGGCTTCGCATTCAGGGAGCAGTTGGCGCCGATGGGTACGGTCTTGGCACGCCAGGGCAGCGGAGTGTTACTGTTGGTCGCCGGCTTCGGTGTGGCCTATGGCGCGATCAAGTACGTCAAGAGGCACCGACTCCTGCGTCATCTGAGCATGGCCCGGATCACCGTCGATGAATTGCGCCGGAAACAGGAAGCGGGCGAAGATCTCGTCATTATCGATCTGCGGCCGCTCATGCAGTTGCGCGCTGATCCGTTCGTCATCCCTGGAGCCCGGCATGTGCAACCGGATGACGTGCTGCACCGCCATCACGAACTTCCGCGCGACTGCGACGTTGTTCTGTACTGTTCTTGCCCGAACGAAATCACTAGCGCGCATGTGGCGCTGCTCCTGCAGCGCAAGGGGCTCACGCGAGTCTGGCCGCTGCTTGGCGGGCTGGCAGACTGGCGCGAACGCAACTATCCGACTGAGCCGATCCGCTGGAACTCTGGCCTGGAAACAGTCTAGCCGAGCGTCTGATATGGCGGGTGATAGTGATTTAGACCGCATAACATTTGACAAACTCCATAAGACCCCAATACCATTAGAAATCGTTTGTGGGCTTCGATGAGTGCCTGGTGGGGAAGCAATCGAAAGTCGGATATGATTTTTGTAAACTCTCAACGTTGAACGCCCAACTCTTCAACGTTTAAGGGAAAAATATGAAGACGAGCGTAATGATGGTCGTATGGCTGGGCGCGGTCGGCGTTCAGGCGGCTGAGCTGGTCGCGAATGCGGGTTTTGAAACTCTGACTGCTAAACAGGGCGCTGCGGATTGGGATTTGTGGACGCGCGAAAAAGACAAAGGGCGTGTCGAGGTCACGGATGACAGGCACGAAGGCGCGCGCGCCTTGCGGATCGTTCACGGGGGCTCGAAAGACTGGGCTTTGGCGAACACGCGGCGCACGGCGGTCAAGCCGGGCGAGTCCTATGTGATCACGGCGTGGATGAAGCGCAGCGGCGACGCCAAGGCCGGTTCGGTCAATGTGGTGGGGTACGGCGGCGGGAAGCTGGCCGATTGGGCGATCGGGAAGACGCCGGAGCCGCGCGGCGACGGGTGGAAGGCGCTGAAGGCCTATTTCACGGTGCCCGAGGGCGTCGATACGGCTTATATACGGATTGTCGGCACAGGCAAGACGGATTTCCGGGTGGACGATGTGCAGGTGGTGCCGGGCACGCCGCCAGCGCAGATCAAGGGGCCGAAGGTCGCAGGCTGGGCGAAGGCGCGTCCGGTCGAGCCGATGGGGCGCGGCGTGATCGCGTCCGAGACGCGCGGCGGCGTGTACGTGAGCTGGCGGCTGCTGAAGGACGATCCGGCCGAGACCGCCTTCGACGTGTTCAGGGAGAAGGGCGGCCAAAAAGTCAAACTGAACGCTGCGCCGGTCCGGCAGACGACGGATTTCATGGACACGAACGTGTTTGACAGCGCGGCGGCGTACACGGTCGCGCCGGTGGCCGGTTCTGCCGGTGCGGCTCAGACGGTGCGGGCGATCGGGCTCGACGGCCGCAAGACGCCCTACATCCGCATCCCGCTGGCGTCCACCAACGCGACGGCGCAGAAGGTGGGCATCGGCGACCTGGATGGCGACGGCGTTTACGACTACGTGATCAAGCAGCCAGGAGAGAATATCGACCCGTGGGTCAAATACTGGTACAAGTCGCCGGAGACCTTCAAAATTGAGGCGCACAAGTCGGACGGCACGCTGCTGTGGATCAAGGACCTCGGGTGGAACATCGAGCGCGGCATGTGGTACTCGCCGATGGTCGTGGCCGATCTGAACGGCGACGGCAAGGCGGAGGTCGCTGCCAAGATCGGTCCGGACGAGGACATGCGCGATCCGGACGGCCGGGTGCAGAAGGGGCCGGAGTGGGTGGCGGTGTTCGACGGGCTGACCGGGCGCGAGATCGCGCGGGCGCCGTGGCCGTCACGCGACGGCTTCGAGGAGTACAACCTCGCGTCGCGCAACCAGCTCGCCGTGGCCTACCTGGACGGCAAGACGCCGTGTCTGATCGCCCTGCGCGGCACCTACGGGCTCATGCGGGCCGAGGCGTGGCAGCTCAACGAGGGCAAGCTGGAGCGGCTGTGGGCTTACAGCAACGAGGATCTGCCGAAAAACTGCCAGGGACAAGGGGCGCACAGTTGTCTCTGCGGGGACATCGACGGCGACGGCCGCGACGAGGTGATCTTGGGCGAGATCGCGTTGGACGACGACGGCTCGGTGCTCTGGACGACGGGCAAAGGGCACAACGACGCGCACTACCTCGGTGACATCGACCCGCTGCGTCCGGGGCAGGAGATGGCCTACATTGTCGAGACTGCCGAGACGGCCGGCGGCATTCATCTGTTGGATCCGGCCACGGGCAAGCTGGTGTGGCAGCTCGGCGAGCCGACGCGGCACGTCCACAGTTGCGGGATGTGTACGGACATGGATGTGATGAGCCCGGGGCTCGAGATCTATGGCGCGGATGCGGACGACCACAAGCTGACTGAGCACCGCTGGCTGTTCTCCTGCGACGGGCGCGTGCTGAAATCCGGCAAGGCGGTGGACTTCGGGTTCGGCATTCCGAGCGCGTGGTGGGACGCGGACTTACAGCGCGAACTGGTGCGCAAACAGATGCTGGACTACGAGGGCGGCGCGGTGAGCGAGAAGATCGAAGGGGACGTTCTCCTTGTGGCAGACGTGATCGGCGACTGGCGCGAGGAGGTCATCACCACGGTCAAGGGCGAACTGCGCATCTACACCACGCCGATACCGGCGATGGACCGGCGCGTGTGCCTGATGCAAGATGTGCCTTACCGGGCACGCACGACCATGAACGCGATGGGTTACATGCAGGTGCCGATCCTTTCGTATGTGCCGGAGGCCTTGTCCCCCAATCTCAATCTGACCGTGCAGAAAGAGGGCAAGAAGAGCTGTTGTCGCGTGGTTGCTGTTGCGCCTCTGGACAAGACCATGAAGGGCATCCTGACACTGACCGCGCCGAAGGGGGTCACGCTCTCGAAGACCTCGTGGCCGGTGGATCTCAAACCCTGCGCGAGGCTGGCCGAAACCGTGCCGTTCGAGGGCTCTTGCGAAAGGGGCGGGCAGATCCGGGCGGTGTGGGCCATCGACGGGGGTCCGGTGCTGCGAGGGGCTGTGCCGTTGGGGCTGTGAGACAACAAGAAAAGTCGCCGGTAGTCTGCATCCGTTTTTTTCGCTATAATCCCGACTATTACAGGAGAGATAGGTCAATCCATTAGGAGCAATATAATGAGAAATTATCACATCAGCGTTCATGTTGTATTTACCTTAGCACTCGCACTGGGTGTCATTGACGTTCACGCGCAGACCCGGACATGGAACGGCGGGGGCGGCGATAACAACTGGAGCACCACCGGAAACTGGGGCGGCACCGCTCCCGCAGGCGGCGAATCGCTCGTGTTCGCCGGCACGGCGCGCTGTACCAACGTGAACGACCTGGCTGCGGATGCCACGTTCAATGGCATCACGTTCAACAGCGGGGCGGGTCTGTTCTCACTCTCGGGCAACCGCATCACGCTCGGCGGGAACGTGACCAACAATACGTCCAGCGCCAGCCACCGCATCAACTTCGATATGATCCTGAACGCAACGCGCACCTTCAACATGACCAGCGGCAGCCTGTACCTGTACGGCGTTGTGGGCGGCGCTGGCGGCGTGACGTCGAGCGGAGCTAACACGCTTGTGCTGGGCAGCGACAACTCGTATACGGGCGCGACCACGGTCTCGTCATCGGGTATCATCCGCATCCTGAGCGGCGGCTCGCTCGGAACCGCCGATGCGGGGACGACGGTTCCGAACGGCGGACGGCTGGAACTCGGGGGCGGCGTGACGGTGACGGGCGAGGTCGTTACGATCAACGGCACCGGTGGCAACAGTTGCGGCGCCTTGCAGGTGCAGGCGGGCAGCAACACGTGGGCGGGCAAGATCGTTTTGGGGTCATCGGGCGCGCGTATCGGCGTGGTTCCCTCCGATGGCGTACTTGTGGTGACTGGGCCGATTGACGACGGCGGCAATAACTACGCGTTGCCTGTCCGGAACGAAACGACTGGCGGTCCGACCGTCATCGCGAGTTCCAACAACACATATAAGGGCGAGACGCAGGTCGTCGTCGGCACGCTGCGGCTCAGCGGGGGCGACAACCGCCTGCCGGTCAGCACAGTCGTGGACGTCGGCAACAGTTCCGATCTCTATTGGGCG
>CAYSXF010000049.1:0-11882 GCA_964434815.1 uncultured Lentisphaeraceae bacterium | reverse complement strand
ACGCGCACGCCCACCGCTTCATTTCAAGGTGTGCGCGCGCGTGAGACGCAGCCTTGCCGACAAACCGAGAACTTTCGGTAACCGCTTCAACCGTTCGGGACTCGACACCTTCCTTCATTTCCGCGTCGGCGACCGTCCGGGTTCCCACCTCCGCCGACTAGCTCATCAACCGTTTGGGAGCCCAAGAAATCCGTCTCATTTTTTTTGCAGGCGAACGATTGAATGGGGGCTGGTTGTCTTTTGCAGGCAGCCAAGCTAGACAACTAAGAAGATTTCCACATTTTCATGGACAATGCAAGCGGTATTTGTATATATTTCACGTCGAAGTTGGCTTTTAGTGGCATATTAAGTGATTAGGACAACTTGGCCTAACGTGAGTGGCGTGCGAGTCTGCTAGCCTCGATAGGGTGATTGCGAGTTGTCTTTTCATCGGAAACCCATAGTTAGGACAACTTTGCCTAATCTGTCAGCGAAGACCATATATGCTGTAAAAATCTAGTAGACTGTATGTTACGAGTTGGCTTTTGGGGGACGTGTGAGTCAGGGGGCGCTTATGGCCGATCACGATACGGAAAGTTTGCTCTCAGGGTTCGCGGACAATTAGGTAACGCTTGCAGGTTGGCCGTTATGGCCATGGGCGAGACGCCCGTACGGTATTTTCAAAAACAGCCAATTGTGGGCGTAAAAGGCTTAAAAACACTCTAAAACATGGTTTGTTGACCGTTCGGTCCATATAGTTTAACCCTTGATAGCCATACTTTGTGCATATCGGTTTTGGGCGGGATTGAGAGAAGCGGAAGGGTTCGCAGTCCTTGTCACACCTAACTGTTGCTTTCCTCTCTTGCATCGTAGGGAACCGCCGCCGGACGCTAACCTTGCGGCGCTCCAGTTCCACGGCCGTCTCCTGCTGCAGAGCGGCGCCCCCGTCCTTCTTAGCTCGTGCGAGAAGCGACTCCAGATTATCCGCGTACACCTCGGACAGGCTCTTGATCGTCGCCTGCCGCTCCTCAGCCAGTGCCGCAAGATCCTTCTCGTATTGCGCAAGGCACGTTTTGACATCCTGCGCCACCCCCGCCACCGCCCCCAACGCTGCCAACGCCATCACGGCCACAATCCGCGCAACGCGCATACTCTCATCTTTCCCCAGAAAACCGTGCCTTACTGAAAGCTCGCACCCTTTCATTCGGACTCCCGGACACCTTCAGCATCCAACTCCGGAATCTCTTCCCTGGAACAACTCTGAATCTGTCTCTCATAACACTCCTTCCGGTCCTCTGTGAGAACCTCTTTCGGAGTGCTACCCTATCTCCCTCCGCTAGCTTGGCTCATTATCTGGTTTTTATCACACAGGAAATACGTAACTGTAGCCGCGTGACCGCATGAAGACGGAGGCCGGGGATGCAAGCGGGCGAGGACGTGCCCCGCCCGCGCCGAACCCATGCCGCATGGAAAGCTGCCAGCCGTCACTTTATCGCCCTTTCACCGCCCGCATTTTCGCGTTTGTCCGTTTGTCCCGATACGATACGCCCCCCTCTCCCCTTTTCGATTAATTGGATGCATACTGCTCCTTCGGTAAAAACTCCATCAGAGCTACGGGCATTTTTAATCGTCAACACGACGACATAAGGATATCCACGTACCGGCAACATTCGTGTTTCATTGAAATATCGCGTGCCAACAAGATCAGCAATCACCATGCTCGGTTGTGCCCCATGAACGTTTGGTGTTGCCAGAATAAGATTGTCATCACCGTTGTCTGCCTGATAACAGTCGATTTCAAATCTGTTATCCACATGTCCGAAACTAAAACAAAGTCCGTCATAATGGATACGCCCCCCCCCGTCAACTATTGACATTTCATAGACAGGGAATATAGGGTGTAAAGAAAAGCACCCACAAATAGCAGACATCAGAAAAATCAAAACAAGTTTCCTAATTATCATTCTCATTTTTTATCACAATCTCTCCATTTCACATTAATCGCACCTTGGATATCTTCCTGGCCTCTGCCAAGACATCGGTCATGATCAGGTATCCCATAGTCTATGTCGCAAAAATTACCCTCGACCTTAATGGCCCCACCGCGATCATGCACAGTCTTGGTTTGTTCCTTTCCATCAAGAATGAATTTGACTGTGCTACCAAAAGGAATCGCACTTGGAGCGGCAAGAACGCCCTCAGCAAAGGGAGTTGTATCCGCACATTTTCCGGTTGCTTGGGGACCACAACATTTCTTACATGGACAATAAAATGTCACATGAATAGGAACTGTGAGGTTTTCTTTTGATTTACATGTGATGTACGCTGCCTCGGTTCTTGGCCCCCAACTACCATCATCCTGCCCGGCCGAAAGACAGCCAGCCAATATTAATAATTGCTGAAACTCTTTGATTTTCTTGCTTGTGTTTGGCCCCATCAGTCCGTCATCGTTTACGCCTATTATGCATTGCATCGATTTTATAGATCTTAACCCAAGAAAATCAACCATGTCCAATGGGGTGTTGCGAACAACGGCATAAAAATTAACGCCTCCAACAATTTCTAGAGGATCTCGGTTCATCCAGCGCCCTAGTAATGGCCAATATTTGCGGAATTCGTATTCGTTCAGCTTCGTCACAGAACACCAAGGCTTGGTGCTCCACCAGAAGGTAAAAGAGAAGTTCGCGAATTCGTTAGTGCTAAAGTTTGGCAACGCTTCAGCGATTGCATTGCCAAAGGCGTCGTGTTCGCGATGAGCCGCTATTTGGCCATCTGAAGAAATGTATTCCGTGATGTTGCCGTTGGCATCACAAGAAGGGTAATAGGTAGTTAGACTGTTAGGCTGATCAGGGAAGGTAGTAGTAACAGCAAGGAGGCCGCCGACACCGCCCGCGCCTTGAAGTGTGCCGCTTAAATCCAACCCCCAAACGTTATAGGTGATATTGGTTGTGTTTTCTATGAAGGCTCGTTCCGCCATGATATTGAAATCGTCCCAGATATATGCGATTTGCTTTTCCGGCGGAGCATTCGCAAGAGAGACTGTCTTCCACACCATCCGGCCTTGGTGATCGTAGGCGTAGGTGACGACATGAGTGTCATTACTTGCACATATCATCCTGTTCTCGCCGTTCCATACATAGTGCCAGCCACCGCCGGTGGCAGTCATGTTGCCGTCGGCGTCATAAACTGGTTCACGCGGAGGCGCGGAGATGGAAGTGTATTGGTTCAGAGCGTTGGCGGCATAGGCGTTAGTTTCGGCGTTCACAGAGGAGAAGAGACGATTACCAATAGTGTCATACTCATAGCCGTAGGCGTTGGTGTGCATGACCGCGCTGGTGACTTCCGAACGCTGGTTGTAGCCGAAGGCGTTGGTCTGAGACTGAACGAAGGCGAGACCGGAATCGCGGCGAGAGACGCGGCGTCCGATGGCATCGTTGGCGTAGTCGTAGGCGGATATTAAGACAGGATAAACATGATTGACATGATTGGAGACGGAGGTGATGAGGTTGCGGTGTAGTTCGTAGGTCTTGGAAACTTTAAACTCGAAATTGGAGACCGGGGAGGTGCCCGTGTAGCCTGTGATGAAGTCGGTGCCGGGAAGACGGGAATAGTTAACCCCAAAAGACACCAAACACACAGAAGAAGAAACGGATGCGAAACGTCCAAGATCGTCGTAGCCGTAGGCGACGGCATAGCTGTCCCCGAATCCCACGCCAGAGGAGCGTCCGAACGCGTCGGTAGTCCGATTTATGACCATGCCATTCTGAGTCTCTGAGGCAAGATCAAGCGTTTGATGCGAATAGGCAAACAGGTTGGTGGATACGGCGCTAATCGCGGACAGCCGATTGCCGAGACGGTTATAAGTATAGGCGATGTCGGGGGTGATATCGGAATAATTGACGCCCACGAGCGATCCCGTCGCATCATAGGCGTAAGAAGTCAAAATGCCCCTCGCCCACAAACGCGACGCCAATTTTCCATCAGGCATGTACGTATAAGAAGGTCCCTCGTTGTCGGCGTAAAGCTTGTTCGTCAACAAACCGGTTGGATTGTCGTAAAGCCAGCGAGTGCAATCCATTTCGGATTTGAGATTTAGGATTTCGGATTGGTCGCCGATTTCGTTAGTGCCCCGATAGGTGTAGAGCGAGGTCATCCGGCCCTGGGCATCGTAGTCATATACCACGGGATAGGTCGCGCCCCATGCAGCTATGACTCGACCGTCGGTATCATATGCGGTGTGCATGGCGTTACCGAGGGCATCTGCCACTTCGATTCTGCGTCCGAGTACATCGTAGGCGTAGGAGGTGCGGTTGGTGGCTGCGTCCTCAACGTAGGACACCTGTCCAAAAAGATTATACGCCGTGACAGCCGTGTTGCCGCGTCCATCGATTGCGGCTATCCGTCGCCCGAGCAAATCATAGCCAAACGTGTTCGTGACGGCAGTTGACGAGACCGTCTTCTGTAGCAACCCATTGACTTTAAGGTCGACTGCAGATTGTTTGGAGGTCGGCAATATTGCGACCTGCATCACCCTGCGGACCGTGCGTTCAACAAAATTCTCCGACACCGTCGCGTTGCCGCTGACATCCAGCGTCTCGGAATGCGAGACCCGCATGCCGACGTCGCCTTGCTGCGCACCGAGGCCGGTGAGTTGGACGCGTTGAACCGAGGTGGTGACGGCGGCGGACGAGTTGAACTCGGGATAGACCCACGACCGGGAAACTTGCCACCAACCATTGACGGCGTCTTTCTCGTAGGCGGTGGAGGAACCGGTCACGCGGTCAACGCCTGCGACATCGATCACACCGTTGGTGTTGAGATCGAGGGCCGTAAGATAAAGAGAGCCGTCGGCCGCGTAGGAATAGAGGGTGGTTTCCAACAGGCGGCTCTCGACGCCCGACACTCGACGCTCGATATGGAGGAGGTTGCCGGCAATGTCGTAGGCGTTGGATGTGACAAGGACCGTTCGGCTAAATCCGGGCTTATGCTGGGCGACGGGGTGATTGAGGGGGTCGGAGACGGAAAGCGACCACGGGAAATCGAGGCCGGAGATCAGACGCCGGAGGTCGGCAATATCTGTGAGAGGGGCTATGGCTGGGAGAGGGCCGTCGGCGGAGAGTGTCCAGCGGGTACCGTCGGGGCTGACACCGTAGGCGTACGACTGCTTCACTACGCCGTTTTCGATCAAGCGCTTGGTTTTGCCGTCAAGATACTGCTCTGAAACGGCGGTCACACCGTTGGGTCTATGGACCGATGTTACGAGCGTGTCATAAGCGGTTAAGGTGGCGTTACCGAGCCGGTCGACAGTATTGGTGGCACGCCCCACCGCGTCGTAGGCGTTGCGGGAGGCGACATAGCCTAGACCGGAAGCAACGTTCGTAACGGCGATCGAAAGAACCCGATTCTCAAGATCGTAGGCGTAAAGCGTGGTGATGTCGCCGGAACCATCGGCAACCATTCCCTTCTTGGTCTCGCTGACTTTCTGCTTCAGTTCGTTGTAGCCGTTGACCGTGATGATTCCTTCGGCCGACGTCTCGGATTCCTTGCCGCAACAGTTCGCACCCCACGTCGCGCTCTCGACGCGGCCGTCGGAGTAGGCTGTCTCGATGAGCTTGCCGTTGCGGTCGTAGGACGTGCGCGTCCAGCCGACCCGCGCGAATGCCGCGCCGTCCTCGACGTAAGACTCGTTCAGGACTTCGCGGCCGCGCTCGTCCCAGACGCGGACGCTGCGCATCGCGGGAACAGGTAACAAGTAAGAGGTAACAGGTAATAGGTTTGTGGAAAAGGTGGTGGTGACGGTCTCGCGCCACGCGCCGCAGTCGGGGTCGGGGGTGAACGCGAAGGTCGAGGCGTTAAACGCGCCGTATTCGTAGCCGCAGGTCTCGGTCTTGCCGCCGGGATAGACGACGGTCGCGAGGCGGCCCGGCAAGGGAAGCGCGGCGGTGGCAGCGTAATAGGTCTTCACCGTGCGGGGATTGGAGGCGTGGCCGTAGGGCGCACCGGGGAAGGCGGCCTGTTCGGTGATCTCCTGCGCCTGACCCAGCGCGTTGGTCGGGTAGGCGTGGTACGTCCGCGAGACCTCGACGCCGCAGATTTCGTTGACGACCGTGCGGGGGCGCTGGTCGTTGTAGGCGAGGAAATCGCCGGGGGCGAAGAGGTCGTAGCCGGTGCGCGTGACCGCACACTGGTTGTCCGGGGCGTTGGTCGGCGCGTCGAGCCACGGGCGGACTTCGGCGGTCACACGGCGGGAGTCGTCGTACTCGAAGCGGACCCACGAGCCGTCCTCGGAAACGGTCATTTTCTCCAGCCGGTCGAGCGCGCCACCGGAGTAGTAGCCGTACCGTGTTGCGAGATTCAGGCCACCCGGATCGCGCACGGTTTGCACGAGCGTGTCCGAGGTCGCGCCCTTCACGTAATGCTGCTCCTGAACATTGTACGGCACGCCGCCTGAATCAAGCTCCGACCGCCTCAGCATCCACGTTGTCCCGTCGTCGGACAAGATGCGCTCAAGTCGCTCCACCTTCACCCCCCCGGGATGTACCAGCGTGAAGTCCCTGACCGCTTCGACATACGTGTACTGCCACGTTTGGGGCTCCGTTCCTGTAGCCTCGCGCGTGACATTCAGAACCCCGTACGTGCCGGGCGTCGGGTTGCGGAATTTCCACACAATCACAGGCGCAGCCCCGGCGACGATCTGGAAACAGCCTTCCGGAGTGCGTGTTTCAGCGACACACGCCGAGTCGTTGGGATAGACGGAGAGGTCGTAGGCGTCCTGTCCCGTCACAGCGAAATCTGCGAGGTACCCGGGGGTCATGACCTGCCGCAGAACGCCGTCCGCATCGCGGACGATCTCCAGCCCGATGTCCTGGTTCGTCTCCACGCGGCCGTCGGCCGTCCCGTGTTCGACCAACTGGAGATAGTCCGGCGAGGAGCGGGCGGCCCCGAAGCGCCAGCGCGAGCCGTCGCCCGGATAGAAATCATAAAAGGCGGGGTCGGAAGCCGTGGCCCACCCCTGCGCGTCCACCATCGCCAGCCGCTCGGCGCTCCTCCCCGCCAAGCCCGACGTGCATTTGGCGACGCTCTCCCCGTTCGTGAAGACGAACGCCGAAAGCAGGCCCTTGGGTGAAACGAGCTGGACCCACTTGGGGACGCCGCTGATGCTTTTGTCGCGCGATATGCTGTGCACCGCGCTCCCCGCGACAACCTTGAATCCGTTGGGGGAATACAGGGCGGAGGTCGCCTCCAGTTCGTTCAGTTGGAGCATGATCGCGTCGGAGAGCGCCGAATAACGGGGCCGCCCCAACGGAATATTCATCTGGACGCACTGGTCTTTCGGCGTGCCGCTGTTGGGGTCGCCGGAGAGGTCGGCGGGACAGTCGCATTTCGTCTTGCTTTCGGCACACCATTTGACCTCGATCTCATTATTCTCGGCATCGACATTCGTACCGTACTTCACCTCGCCCGACTTCGTTTCCGCTCCGACAGCCGCGGTCGAGCAAACAATGGCAAGCGTTGACAACAAAAACCGTTTCTTCATACTTTGAGCCCCTTCCGAACAAAAAAGTCCAAGCTACCGACTACCGGGCGTTGCCGCTGGCAGAGCCTCGCGGCATTACACATCGAGGACGGCGACACTGGCGACTGCCAAACGTGACGTTGCCAATCGCTTACCACCATACGATCCACGTCTTTCCAGGCCGCGTCACCGTCACGGTGAAGTTCGGCTGTCCGCCGCCCTTGCCGGAGATTCCGGCCGTGCTGGCCAACGTGTTCAGAGCCGGCACCCAGTCGGCCGCCGCCGCTGCGGAATTAGTCGCGATGGCAAGGATCCCGCCTTTGTGCGCGTTCTTACCCAGAAGCGCAGCGAACTCTTGGAAGTATCCCTGAATGCGCGTGAGCGTTTCGCCATTCGTCGCGTCTTCATTTTCCGCATCTTTTGCGTCTCCAACGAAGAGGAATTCATTGTCTGACGTACGCCGCAAGACATCGGGCCGCGCCCCGCTCGTGAACTGTACGGACTCTTCGCTGTAGTTCATGGATGCCGCCCACTCCGCAAGCTCTGCCAGCAGTCTTTCATGCTCGGCACCGGGCGCCCCAGCCTCACGCAATACTCGGCTGACCATTTTCTCAAACCTGTCTCGATCCATTGAGCCCTCCACATTCCGAAACACACCGAAATGAAAGCTAAACACCCGCACGTCTCTTCGTCTGCCGCGTTCCACGGCCGTAAGGTCACCTCCGCTGAGCGTGCACTATGGGGGTGCAAGATAACTCATTTCCGCAGTTGACGACGCGGACACCACAACGGGGAAAAAGGCGGTAGAGACGGGAGAGGAAACGCCCCACCCGCACCAAAACCATGCGTATTAAAAGCTGTCAGCCCTCAATTCAGCGCCCTTTTCTCCGCCCGCATTTTCACGTTTGTCCGTTTGTCCAGACACGACCCCCGCCCTCCCCCTGATTTGAATCATCTTTTCGTCATCCATGTACAGCGTTTTCCTCCAATGCCTTGTAACGGGATCCTTAACAAGCCCATTTACGTAGTCCAAATCCGTCGCGATCAAGTTTTCTGTTTCAAATGCCTTTCTAAGATCTGAATAAAAATCATCAAAACGAAATTCAGCTTGAAGAACATCAAAGGAATTACCACCCAAACATTCAAATAATCGAAACAAAGGAACAATCTTATTGCCATCCTTTTTCAAGAAACTTAAACATCGTTTTGGCTTATTCTCAGCAAATATCGCGTACGAAATGACGACTCCCATTTCTTCGACGAATAATTTTGACACTTTACAGTTTTTATAACTTTTGTGTTCGTCTACCCCAACTATTTCATTTCCACGAATCGCAATAATTCTCACACAATTGATTTGGTTAGTATATACCTGAATGGTCACATCTGCACCACGTTCACAAAGCACAAAACGCAAGCCCCCCCCTTTTTTTGGTTTATAATCCAGTGTAATGACATCTACCAGTTCCGTGTCCTTGCAATGAGAACCCATATTTGTACTGCATGCGCTCTCTAATACCAATAACATCATTATACATAAAGAACATATTTTTAACGGCATAACTATACTCCCTTAATAACCTATTTCAATTAAAGGGAAACAAAAACTAGCGCAATTTGCTCCACCATCAATGACTACCCCCAATGATTGCATCGAAGTACAACAATTGTGACAAGAATCAAAATCAGTAGGATTATTACTCCATGCTGCACAGTTTCCTTTACTATCTTGACACGCTTTAATCTTATCAGCTGCATCCAAGAGTGCACCTAATCCAGGCAAAACTTCGCCTATCCCTGCTTTTGTAACTCCGACAAGGACATCCTTAACAGTAGGTGTGTCTGGATCGTCTTTTTTACAGCACCACGAAAAAGGATTCCACCAAGACAGTCCGTGTACATCGAACCCATTAATTCCATTTAGAAACAAATATGTGTTTCGTTCTTTGATTAATTTCCGTACAGACACCACCGACTTCATGTCAAAACCTGCAATCTGATATATATTTCGTACTTTCCGCATCTCACTAGAACTAGAGTCGATTTTTGAATAAAACGACAACTCGCATGCAGGGTCAGCATTTATCCACCTGCCGTCACGCACGTTTAGATGTCTATAATTATAATAGACTAAACCAAGAACAGAATCTCCGACCTCGGAAGAGAATGTTATTGGGTTCGTTTCGACCATGAGGCCGGACGAACCGGAAAGCGAACCAAAAGTTGTATAGTTGTAGACGCCTACTAAGGAGCCACTTGCATCGAAAAGCTCTGTAACACTCTTAACCTGATCGACTCCATAAGTACACCACCCCATAGACGTGGCTAATGACAGCGGTTGAGATGCTACTGGTGATGTGGGATCCCAAACAACGGTATTAGCAACCGTCCCGTTATTCAAAACATCTATTGCGGCGATGCGTAGGTAATCGCGATAGAAGTACCGTTCATGTCTCGACACCGATCCGTTGATCCTTTCACATCGGACAAATTGCCGCCCTTTGTAGTCGTAGTCCATTTCTACCACCGTTGTCTTATTGGAGAAGACAACCGGTCTGTTCTCGGCGTTGTATGTAACATGCCAGAAGCCGGTAGTTGTCTTAAGGAGAGTTTGATTGCCATCGGAATCGAAGGCAGGAGCGACCACAAGAGACTGCCCGTACGAGATGTTGGTGTATTGATTGAGTGCGCTTGCCGCATAGATTGCAGAGAACTCGGGTTCTGTGGCGGTACGACGGTTGCCTATCGAATCAAACGAGTAAAAGAAGTCATCGGTGCCGAGGACAGCGGAGGTGAGTTCAGAACGCGGATTGTAGCTAAAGGCGTCAACGCGGTTGGTCTCGTCACCAAGGCGGTACTGGGTGCGAGCAGTCAGGCGTCCGGCGTTATCGTATGCGAAGATGCGCCGGGTGAGGACAACACCTGCTGTGTTGGTGTGCGTAATGGAGGACAGCAGATCGCGTTGTGGATCACAAGTTGTCTGGCGCGTCACGCCATTGGGCATGGTAAGGGACTGCTGGAGGTCGGAGCCGAGAAGCCATCCATAGCGGAACGGCGCGGGAATGCCTGTGACGGACACCTCGGAAATGCGGCTGAAAGCGTCGTAGTCCTGAACCATTCCCGTGACGAGCGAAGACGCACCGTCTACGATGTTGGACAGCGCATAACCTGCGCTACGTCCGAAGGCGTCGTAGGCTTCATGAAGAGTGAACACTTCATCTTGGAACTGGACGGCATCGGTCAGCGTCTTGCCTTCCGCATCATTTGTGAAGGTGCACGTACCGGAGGCGTCCGTGACAGAAGCCATATTTCCAAGGCGGTCATAGGTGTAGGCGATGTCGGGAGTGGTATCAGAATAATCGACGCCAAGGAGGGAACCTGCGGCATCGTAGGCATAGAGGGTCTTACATGCCAAACCCGTATTGGGGTCGAGTCTCGCCCATGTGCGGGTTGCGAGCTGGCCCGCAGGCGCGTAGGCGTATGACGGGCCTTTGCCGTCGGCATAGAGCTTATTGGTCAACAAGCCCGTCGGATTTTCATATAGCAAACGGGTTTCATCCCCCACCCCGTTTTCGTCCCGAAAAGTCTTCATCGAGATCATACGGCCCCGCGAGTCGTAGCTGTATTCAACCGGATAGGTCGCGCCCCATGTTTTGATAACACGCCCTTCGGCGTCATAGGCGGTGTGGGTGATGTTGCCGAGGGCGTCCGTCACTTCAGTTCTGCGGCCAAGCGCGTCGTATGCGTAAGACGTTCGGTTGGTGGCGGCATCCTCAGTGTAAATCACCAACCCCAGCGGATTGTAGGCTGTGATTGTGGTATTACCGCGCCCGTCTTTTGCAGTTATTCGCCGCTCGAGCGCATCGTAACCGAAAGCGTTCGTCACGGCGGTTGACGAAACCGTTTTTTGCGGCACCCTGTTGACGTTAACTTCGACTTGGGATTGCGCGGAGGTCGGTAACGTTGTGACCCGCATCACCTTACGAGCCGTGCGATCAATGATCGTCCTCAAAGACGTGACATTTCCTCTAGCATCGAGCGCCTCTGAATGCGAAGCCAGCAAGCCGTCGTCGCCCTGCTGGACGCCAAGGCCGGTAAGCTGGACACGCTGGACGGAGGTGGTGACGGCTGCGGACGAGTTGAATTCGGGATAGGCCCAGGAGCGGGAGACAGACCACCAATTGTTGGAGGCGTCTTTCTCGTAAACGGTTGAAGAGCCGATCACGCGGTCAGGACCGGCTAGGTCAATCACGCCGTTTGTATTAAGATCGAAAGCCTTGAGATAAAGAGAGCCGTCGGCAGCGTAAGAATAGAGGTTTTTCGACAGGATAACATGATTAACCTGTCTCTTATACACATCTCCGAGCCCACGAGACAGGCAGAAATC
>CAYSXF010000048.1:0-11886 GCA_964434815.1 uncultured Lentisphaeraceae bacterium | reverse complement strand
GTCTTGGTTTCGCCCGGCAGGCGGTAGTCAGGGCGAAGGTCGGCGAGCGGTTGAAGGACGAAACGGCGGCAGCGGGCGCGGGGATGCGGCAGCGTCAGCGCGGGGCTGTCGAGTATCAGATTGTCAATCGAGAGGATGTCGATGTCCAGTGTGCGAGGCAGGTTGGGCGTGTCGCCGCGTAAGCGCCCGTGGCCCGCCTCGATGGCGTGTATCGCGTCCGAGAATGCTGCGGGGGAGAGGCTGGTTTCGACGACGACCACGCTGTTGAGATAGAGTTGGGAAGAGAATCGCTGCGGCACACCGACGGGTTCGGTCTCGTAGACCGGCGAACGCGCGGTGAGGCGGGTGTCCGGCAGCGCAGCCAGTGCGTCGCACGCCCGGTTGATCCAGGCGAGGCGGTCGCCTTCGTTGCTCCCGAGTGAGAGGATCGCTTCGTAGCCGTGTTGCTGGGTGTCCGTGGTTAGTGATCCGTTGTCGGGCTCTAAGCAGCCTCACGCGGGCTCGAAGCCGAGCACGTGGCGCATGGTGTACACGCCGGGCTTGCGGCCTCCGAGCCAGAGCGCGGCGCGCAGGGCGCCGGTCGCGAAGGCGTCCCGGCTGTTCGCCTTGTGGGTGAGTTCGATGCGCTCCTCGTCGGCGACGAACATGACGGTGTGGTCGCCGACGACCGAGCCGCCGCGCAGGGCATGGATGCCGATCTCGCCGCGCGGGCGCTCGCCAGTGATGCCTTCGCGTCCGTAGCAGGCGACATCCTTCAGGTTCACGGCGCGGCCTTCAGCCAGCGCTTCGGCGAGGCCGAGCGCGGTGCCGCTGGGGGCGTCTTTCTTGAGGCGGTGGTGCATCTCGACGATCTCGGCGTCGTAGTCCGGGCCGAGGATCGACGCTGAGCGGCGGACGAGTTCCAGCAGCAGGTTCACGCCCAGGCTCATGTTGGGCGCCCAGACGATGGGAATCTGCTCCGCAGCGTTATACACGGCCTTCTTCTCATCCTCGGTGAGGCCGGTGGTGCCGAGCACATAGGCCTGGCCGTTGGCAACCGCGTTCTCGAGGTTCTCCATGACCGAGGTGTGGAAGGTGAAGTCGATGACGGCTTCAGCCTCCTCCGGCCAGACTTCGGAGAAGCACAAAGACTCGGAGAGGCATTCGGCGTGGATGCCGGTAATCTCTTTGACGCGCGCGCCGATGGCGGGATGGTCGGCGCGTTCGATGGCCGCAACGACGCTGCAGCCGTTGATTTTGCAAGCGCAGCGGAGCAGGTTCTGTCCCATGCGTCCGGCGGCTCCGAGAATGGCGATTTTCATAGGTGTAAAAGGCTAGAGGAGTTTGGGAGGGTCACGGTTCAGCGGTTGGGGATTCCGGGGCAGGTTTGTTGCCTGCCCGGAAGAATCACATCAGGTTGAGACTGTGGAGCGTGTGGCTGATCTGGTCGCGGACCTTGTCAGACGGTTCGCACAGGGGCAGGCGGAAAACGGGATCGATGCGCCCCATGAGCGCCAGCGCGGTCTTAACCGGGATCGGGTTCGTGTCGATGAACAGGTCGCGGAAGAGCGGGTAATAAGTGCGGTGGAGTTCGCGCGCGTCGGCCATGTTGTTGGCAAGCGCCAGTCGCACAAGCGCGGACATTTCCTTGGGGATCACATTGGAAGCTACGCTGATGACGCCCGACGCGCCGACGCTGATCATCGGGAGCGTCAGGCTGTCGTCGCCGGAGAGCACAGGCAGTTCGCAGGCGTCCTTGATGGCGTTGACGCGATCCACGCTTCCGCCAGCCTCCTTGATGGCCGCGATGTTAGGGTGGGAGGCGAGCCGAACGACGACGTCGAGCGGGATTTCCTTGGCGGCGCGGCCGGGCACGTTGTAAAGCACGACGGGCAGGCCGAGATCGGCCACCGCCGCAAAGTGGCGGAAGAGGCCTTCTGCGTTGGGCTTGTTATAATATGGAGTCACCTGCAGCGTGGCGCCGACGCCCGACTGGAGCACAGCCCTCGTGAGTTCGATCGCTTCGGCGGTGGAGTTGGCCCCCGTGCCGGCGATGATGTCCACTTTGCCTGCGGCAGCCTCGACGGTGGCGGTGATGACTTTGATGTGCTCATGGAACTCGAGGGTCGGGGACTCGCCGGTGGTGCCGACGGGGACGAGACCCTCCACTCCGTTGGCGACCTGCCATTGAACGAACGCGCGCAGCGCAGAGTAGTCTACGCTGCCGTCCGTGTTGAACGGAGTGATCAGTGCGGTGAATGTGCCGGTAAAAGTCATAACGTCCTTCGCTTCGAATTAGGTCTCAATTATGGAACATGGCCGCCGTCTTGGTCAACGAGCAATCTTCGTTGGGTTTCATTTTTTTAGGGAACCTCTGAAAAACGTGTTGGTGTTTCAAGGACTCTCACTCCTTGACTTCAATTAACGTACTGCTATTATCGGTCAAATGAAATTACACCGCATCCATCATGTGGCGATTATCTGCTCGGACTACACCGCATCGAAAAGGTTCTACACCGAGATTCTGAGGCTAAGCGTCGTCGCCGAGAACTATCGCAGCGCCCGGCAGTCTTACAAGCTCGATTTGGGGTTGCCGGATGGTTCGCAGCTTGAGCTCTTTTCATTCCAGAATCCGCCGAAGCGGCTCTCGTATCCGGAAGCCTGCGGCCTGCGCCATCTCGCTTTCGAGGTGGACGATGTCGCGGCTTGGAAAACGAAATTGGAGTCTTCCGGTATCGCGGTCGAGGACGTCCGGGTGGACGAGCACACCTTCAAGCGGTTCGTTTTTTTCGCCGACCCTGACGGCCTGCCCATCGAACTGTACGAAGCCCATATCCGTGGCGGCGGCTAGAAGCCAGGGCCTTTTGTTTTGACCCCAGAACTTCTTGCGGACAAGGCGCAGGTTGAAGTCCGTATCTGCCGCACACGCCTCGAAGAAAAGCGGGCATAGAGCCCAGATGCCAGGTGGGCGGCGAAGATCACCTGCAAGGCGTTGCGCAGAAGGGCCAGAGCGCCGACGACGTTGGGGGGCGGCTGCGGGTCCAGTCCTCTCCTCAGCAGGCGTCCTTGCGCCGGTGCAGTCTGCTCTCGATTGCCTATGGAAAACAAAACCTTGCGCCGTATGGTTTCATTGACGGCTCCGGTTCGAACCTGCTAAACTAGGGTTGCTTTTAGGATGTGCTATGCGAAATAAACCGGATCAATTTTTGGACAGAAACGTGTATTCGCTGCCGTTGCGGCGCGAGGTCAGTTCCGTGATGCACTTTCTTCATGCGCAGAAGCGGGTGCTGAAGACGGGGCTGGATATCGGGTTCACGAATGCGGGCGTCAGCCAGTTTTTGCGTCAAAGCGGCGGCTATTGGATGAGCGTGGAGCTGACGCCGCAGCGTCAGTCGCTGGTGGCTTCCGTGCTCGGCGCGGAGACGGTCTTGGCGGCGGGCGAGAACAGCGAGCTGCCTTTCGAAGACAAGCAGTTCGACGCCGTGGTGGTGGCGCACGGTTCTTTGCCGTGCGACGATGCGGCTGCGGCTGCGATGATCCGGGAGTGCCACCGGGTGCTGAAGACGGGCGGACATTTCATTCTGACTGCGGAGTATCGCAAGCGGTATGGCGTGGCGGCGGCGCTGAACCGGCAGCGCGTCGTGTCAGGCGCGGGCGGCCGCTACAGCGAGACGGACATGTTTCGGTTGCTGCGGGACGGGTTCGACGTGCTGGGCTTCCGGTTCACCTGCCGTTTTTGGGTTCAGTTGGTTCGCCAGTGGGCGGACCGGCGCCGCGAGAACGGAACGCACGGCTTGGCGAATGGGTGGCTGCGCTTTCTCTATGCGACCGCGCTCGTTTTGGACGGGACACTGGCTCTGACCAAGGGCTATCAGATGACCGTCTACGGGCGCCGCAAAGGCTGGCGTGAAAAGCACACGCGCGTGATGTCGAGCGCCACGCCCGTGTCAGAGGCGATGCTGTTCGATCCCCGGCGCGACGGCAAACACGCCGCGTTGTCCCGGTTTTCGAAATAGGGCGTTAGCCGTGTCAGCAGCCTCGCCACGCCGCCAGCGCGTGGTTCGCCGGGCGCAGGACGGGCGCGAGCGACTGATAGAGGTCGGAAAGCGGCTGGTAACGCGCGTGGCGCGCCGCATCCGGGTGAAAAACGCGGGTCGCGCCTTTGACGCGCTCGACCGCGTCGTCAAGGTCACGCCAGACGCCGAGCGTGACACCCGCTAAAAGGGCCGCGCCGAGCGGGGAGGTGTCCTGAATCTCCGAGACTTCCACGTCCATTCCTGAGATGTCGGCTTTATTCTGCAGCCAGAAGGCGTTGCGGGTCGCGCCCCCCGAGGCGACAATCCGCTCGAAGCGCGTGCTCATGCTCCGCTCCATGGTCTGAAGAATGTGCAGGAACTGGTAGTTGAGCCCTTCAATCACGGCGCGGAACAGGTCGGCTTTACGCGTGGTGTTGAGCAGGCCAATGAAGGCGCCCGCTGCGCGTCCGTCGTTTACGGGGCAAGCGGCCGAAGAGAGATACGGCAGGAAGAGCACGCCGCCCGCGCCGGGCTGCGAGTCACGCTCGCAGGCGTCGATCATCTCCTCCCATGGCCGATCCGCGTCGCCGGTGATCTCGCGGAGCCACGATAGCGCCGAGGCCGAGGGCGAGCCGCCCCAGACTGCGGTGCGCCCCGGCGCGACGTGCGCCTGCACGCAGATGCCCGCGCGGCCCAGCGCCCAGTCGCAGGAGGTTTGGGCGACGGTGGCGATCAGATTCTCCCAACTCCCCATCACGTTAGAAACCACACCCGGCCGGTGCGCGCCCACCGGCAGCGTGCCGCACAGATGGTCCTGTCCGCCCAGCACGACCGGCGTGCCCTGCGGCAGACCCGTCATGCGCGAGGCCTCGGCATGAACCGATCCCAGTAGGGTGCCCGAGGGTTTCACTTCGGGCAGCAGCCTCCGCGGAATGCCGGATGCTGCGGTCAACTCGTCAGACCACTCGCGCCGCTTCTGGTCGAACAGCAGCATGCAGCTCGCCATGCTCGGGTCGGTCGCCCGCACGCCGCACAGCCTGAAGTTCACGAAGTCCTCGATCAGCAGCCACGACGCAGCCCGCTCGATGAGGTCGGGCTCGTGCTCCATCAGCCAGCGCACGCGCATCACGCCGGTCATCGCCCAGGGCGGGAAGCCGGCGATGGAGAAGGTCTTTTCCGCGCCGACGTTCTTCTCCCACCACGCCGCCTGCGGAGCGGTGCGCCCGCAGTGCCAACTGATGAAAGGGTAGAGCGTCTTGCCCGTCTCGTCGACCGGAACGCCGTCCATGCCCATGCCGGTCACGGCCACGCCTGCGACGCGAGCGGGATCGCCGATGCCCGACAGCGCTTCGCGGAACGCCTCGCCCACGCCGCTCCAGATCGCGTCGGGGTTCCAGAAGACCCACTCGGGATGCTGCGCGGAGAATGGGTTGTAGCGCTCGGTCGGACGCGAAGCCGAGGCCGCGCAGCGCCCGTCGGGCGCATAGAGGCAGACCTTGGTCGAGGCCGATCCGAGATCGACGGCTGCGATGAGCGTGCGGTCAGGTTTCATTTCTTACCCTCCATAGAAAGCTCTTTGTCATACCGTGAGGCACCAGATCGCCTCAGAGATCGTCGTGTACTGGTCAATACGGCAATGAATCACAGTGCAGACGGGAGTTGAGGCTAACCCAATCTGTGATCATCTCACGGGCGAGTCGGTTCGCCGAGCCTGCTGCTATTCCGCTTCGGCGTCAGCCGCATCGAGCGCGTCGTGGAAATCGCGCTGGCCGTTTGCGTCGAAAAGAGACCTGTCGAAACCTTCCCGCAGGCAGATCGCCCGAACGCGGATCTTGCCAGTCTCGTTGAGCTGCATCACATAGCGTAAGAGCGTATCAGCATCTTCGGAAATGACATGCTGCGCATCGCAAATGGCGGCTTGCGCGATGATCTTCATGTCATCTTTGATTGCCGGCCTGCTCTCGCCACCTGCCTTGAACGGCTTAAAATCTAACTCTGCCGTTTTGATGGCATCATCCCAGTTGAAGGGTAGAATGATACAGGATCGAAGGATTTCAGGCGGGATCGGCTGCCGGACACAGAACTCGCTGACCACAATCGTCGGCAAGAACACGGGTATGTGATCCTCTATGAAATGTCTCCAATAGCGAAGGGCAGTCTCGTGGTGACCACGAGTCGGGTCGGCCAACGTGATGAGAAAAGACGTATCGAGTACGATGCCGGCAGCCATCAGGTTCCTCCCCGTTGTTCGCGAACCCACGCTACGGCGTCCGGGACGTCGCGCCAAGCTTTCGCGCCCTGCTCGGTAAACCGACCGAGCGCCTCCTCATCATACGTAGGCTCGTAGTCCTCGAAGGCGATCAAATGCACGTTCCGCAACTGACCCGTCCGAAAGTGCTGCTCAGCTCGCACCCGCAAAAGAGCATCGCGGTACACGCGGTTTTGAGTTTCATCACGGATGAAGTCCTGAGACGTGTTGACGATGACCGTCTGCCCCGTGTCCCGCAACCGCAAATGAACATTGGCCTTTTGAGCCCCGCCCATGTTCTCGATTATGCCGAACAGATACTTCTCGACCGTCACCCAAGGAACGACTGTTCCCACACGGAAGTCCGAAGAGTGCGTCAGTCGCACGGTGGGCAAATCTGCCCGGTCTGGTTTGATGTCATATTCCAATCCGCCGTCTTTGCGGGCGTTTGCCTGCCACTTGGCTACCACTTCCGCTCGTTTTGGATCAATCTCGCCTAATGAATCTTCACGGGTCAGCACGGCAAGGTCGGCCTCCAATGCCAAAGAGGTCGCGGCAGTGAGAATGACCTTTAGCTTGTAGGAGCCTTCTCCGATCTCCACATGAGTCTCGTTCAGTTTTCCCTTCTGAGAACCGGCAAGGAAAGCCTCAACCTGTTGGTTAAACTCGTTAAACTGGGAAAAACCAATTGTACGCGGCGTCAAATCGACGCCGGACACCTTGCCGCGCAGGAAAAAGTCGATGGATCTGATTGTACTCATACCGAACGATAGAAATATACGACAGTTTCCACCTCGACGGCAAGCCTGTCGTCACATCGCATTCGCGTAGGCCAGAACGCAGACGCCTGCCACCAGAATCGCGAGGGCGAGGCGGATGCCGCTCACCGCACGCGCGTCGGCTCCACGCCATTCGCCGGCCAGGAAGCCGTTGACCGTGCCCGTGAAGATCGCGAGCGACATGAAGATCGCGTAGCCGACCGAGACGCCGAGCGCCCCGAGCTTCGGGCAGCCGACGCCGAAGAAGGCGATAGCGCCGTCGTGCAGGAGGGCCATCAAGAGCGCAACCGCGTAGACCGGTAGCACGTCGGAGCGCACCAGGGTGCCCCAGGTCTTGTTGACGGTCAGTTTGTAGGCGCAGGAGCCGCAAGCGGAGAGCGAGCCTCCCCAGAGCGCGAGTGCTGTCACTGCGAAGCTCGCACGCCATGCCGGATTGACGAAAGGTTCGGCAGAGGCCAGCCTCATGACGTCGCCGCCGAAGCCGAAGGCCAGCGCGTAGCAGGCGCAGAACGCGCCCGAGAGCACGGCCACGGTGATCCCCTTGGCTAAGTTGCGCGGCGCCTGGCCTGTGCCGCCGCCGTGTTCCTTCAGCAGAGCGGCCTTGCCGGATACCACCACGCCTAGGATGCAGACCGCCGCGCCGCCCAGCATCACCGCGCCTTTGGCAGTGCAGAAGACGCTCGGCGTGAAGATCAGCGCCGGGACGATCATGCCGAAAGCGATCTGCACGCCGTAGTTGATCGCATAGGCCAGCGAGAGCCCGACAAAGGCGAAGCTGAGCCCCAGCGTCATCGAGCCGAGTCCCCACAGGAAACCGAACGCCACCGGGCCTAGCCACTGGGCGGGCGTGAGCGAGCCTATGACGCCGAAGAGGTTTTTCACGAGCGCGGGCCCGGCCAGCAGCGGAAGCAAGATTGTGGCGAAGAAAAAGAAGGGCCCCCACAGCGTTTCCCACGGAGTCCCTTTGCGAACGAACTTGCTGGGCAGGCCGAACGAGCCGCCGCAGAGAGCACCCAACACAATCAGCATCAATCCGATAGCCATGATTATCCTCCTGTTATCCCCGCAAACCGCCGCGGACGCCTCGGGGAGGCGTCCCTACCGACAGCGCCTTGTGTTCCGACTGCACGTCGTGTCGTCTGGTAGGGCGGTTTCCCCGTAAACCGCCGCGAACCCGTGCCGCTACGGACGCCTGCGGGGAGGCGATCGAAGTGCTACTTCCCATACAGTCTCAACGCGTCCAGCAGTGCGCGGTAGTTCTCGGGTTTCACGCCGCGGTGAACCGTGTTGCTGGAGGAAACGATCAGTCCGGCAGGTCCGCCGTCGGCGATGCAGCGACGCACCTCGTCGCGCACGTCGCCGGTCGTGCCGGTACACAGCGTGTTTACGCAGTCGATGTTGCCCTTGAGCGCGATCCGGTCGCCGTACTGGCGCTTCATGCCAGCTATGGTTAAGCCCGCTCCTGGGTCGATCGGGTCGAGGCAGTCGATCCCCGCGTCGATCCAGTGGTCCACCAGCGGCAGCACGTTGCCGTCGCAGTGCTTCACCGTAAGACAGCCCAACGCCTTGAAGCCTTGGATCGCGCGGCGGAACGACGGCAGTATCTGTTCGGCGTAGACGTCGGGCGGGAAGAGGGGGCCGGCGGCCATGGCGACATCGTCGGTGGTGGCGATGATCCGCACGCCGAAAGTGCGGACCGCGTGTTCCGCCAGCGCGAGGTTGTAGGTGACGATTCGGTCCAGAAACTCAGCGCAGGCTTCGGGCTCGACCATCGGGGCCATGAGCGCCTCTTCGTAGCCCAGCAGATCGCGCAGATCCGAAAAGCCGTCTCGCAGGTTCCACACCACTGCGCGAGAGTCGCCGAAGCGCGTGACCGCGCGGCGCAGCGTGGCGAAGCGGTGATCCGCATGCGGGTCGGGGAAGGTGAAATCCAAGTGGCGAGTGACATCCGACAGAGGCTGCGCGATGACGGCAGGGATGCAGTCGCCAGTGAGCTGGCGGCGGTTGCCCCATTCGTCCTCGAACGTCTGCGCGTCGATGAAGCGCTTGGCGTAGTCGGGCCGGATGTTGATGCCGTCGATGTCGAGGCGCTCCACCACGTCGAGCGGATCGGCCGAGCCGGTCAGCGCCCGGCCGACCGAGACATCGATGAACCATTCAAAAGTGGGAATCCGGTCGGGCGTCTCCCGCCGGATCGCGGCGCACATGCGTTCGGTTGCGTTCATTTGAGCACCTTTGTGTCGCGTTTGGCGTGCTCGGCCTCTTCCATCTGGCGGGCCTTCCACTGGTCGCGAGTCGTGTAGAGATCCCAATAGAGGCTGTAGCGCTGGGGCTGCAGCGCATAGAAGGCGACCAGCGTGATGTCTGCGGGTTCGCCAACGCCTTTCGTTCTGAAGGTCAGCGGCTTGCCGGGCACCGCTTCGACCCATTCATCCACGGGCCGGCCGCCAGTCAGCAGGACCGGCATGGACGGAGGCTGAGCTTTGAAGAAGTCGCTCTGCTTGACTGCGTAGGGCATGGGCGGCGCGATCCCGTTCGTTCCGAGTTCGCCGGCCAGAACGACAGGTCCATAGCAGACGGCCGCACGCGAAGGGTTGTCCGGCATCGGGACGAGGCGCAGGGACATCGGGATTTTCACGTCGACGCGGTCCCCGTCTTTCCACACCCGTGCGATGGAAATGAAGCTGCCGGGATTGGCGTCATGTGTGAACGGAAGGCTGTTGACGCTGGCAGTCATGCCGCGCGTGGCCCAGCCGGGGTAGCGGATGCGCAGCGCCATCGTGAGCGGTTGCTTGCAGTGCAGAGTCAGCCGTGTGGTGTCCTCTTCCGGATAGCGGGTTTCCTGACGCACCGTCAGACCCTTTTCGCGCCACGTGAGTTCGGAGGCGATGAAGAGGCTGACGAAGAGGTTCTCTGCGTCGTGCCAGTAGATGCTGTCGGCGTACTTGGCGTGGTTTTCGAAGCCCGTGCCTGTGCAGCACCAGGCAGATTCGTTCGGCAGGTTGTAGGGCATGAACCATGCGCCGTAGACGGGGATGTGGTAGGCCATCTGTCCGGTGTGCGGGTCCTGGGAGGCGAGGATGTGATTGTAGAGAGCACGCTCGTAGAAATCGGCGGTCGCGGCAGTGGGCTTCCAGGCGAAGAGGTGTCGGGTGAGCTTCAGCATGTTGTACGTGTTGCAGCTTTCGGCCGTGAACGGACTCACGCGGGCGTTGAGCTTGTCGGGCGGGCCGAAGCCTTCGTGGTCGCTGTTGCCGCCGATGACGTAGCTGTGATGGTCTGCCACGCGGTCCCAGAAGAACTCGGCGATGGTGCGGTAGTGCGCCTCGCCCGTCAGTTCGTAAAGGCGGGCCATGCCGATGATTTTGGGGATCTGCGTGTTGGCGTGCAGTCCGGAGAGCTTGTCCTGACGTGCCGCAAGCGGCTCCATGACACGCTTATGGTAGAGGCGCCGTGCGGCTTGCAGGTGTTGAGGATTGCCCGTCAAAGCATAGAGGTTGGCCATGGACTCACTGATGCCGCCCTGCTCTTGATCGAGCATCTTCTCGACCTGCTCGTCGCTGAGCTTTGAGAGACGCGCGGCCACCCAGTCGCCGAACTTAGACGCCGCCACCAGCGCCTGCGCGTTGCCGCAGAGGCGGTGCGCGTCCAGCAGGCCGGCGAGGATCTTGTGCAGCGTGTAATAGGGCGCCCACACCTTTTCGGCCCGTTCCACGCGTTCGATTAGTGATGTCGGGAAGGCGCTCAGGTAGCCGCTGTCACCCAGGGCGGTCTGACACTTGGCGAGTTCGCGCACCAGAAAGTCTGCGCGCTCTTTGAAGCGAGTGTCGCCGGCGCTGGCATACATCAGAGCGCACGCCGAAAGGTAGTGGCCTGTCAGATGCCCGCGCAGCTCGCTCGCGGGCTTTTCCCAGTTGCCGAGCGGTACGGCGGCGGAAGGCAGACCCGCGTTGACGCGGAAATTGTGCAGCAGCCGGTCAGGGTCGAGACTCAGCATATAGGCGGCGTCATGCGCCATTGCCGTCTTGAACGGGCCATCCAGCAGGCGCACATCCTGCAGAGAGAAGGGCTCCACTTGATTGGTCACGGCTGGCGGGACCTCCGCGTGAACCGCAAGCGAAAAAAGAAACGAACAGCCAACAACGGTGTTTCTCAGAACGTGATCGTACTGCATGGTCTTCACTCCAGAGTGGGCCGCGCTTCACCGCCTGCCAACTGGGCCTCGCCGCCCGCCTTTTCATACACGCCGTAGAACTGGCAGACCGAGTCCAGCCACGTCACAATCCGGCTGGTCTCGTCCGCAGTGAGCTTCACGCCGTGGTGCCCTTTCTGAAGCATCGCGTAGAGCTTGGAGGCTCTCGCTCCGAACGCGCCGGGCGTGGTGCGGTAGAACTTCGGCGAGTTCCAGTCGCGGTTCGACCCGTAGGTCGTAAAACCGTAAGGCTCGGCCAGACTCATATAGGAGGCGAAATATCGGGTGCCTTTGTTCATCCAGCCCTTCGCCTGCAAGTCCTGCACCTCGCTGTCCAAGCGGGGAGGCGTCTTCTGACCGGCCTGCGCGGCCTTGATCTTCTCAGCGTGGCAGGCCACGCAGTTCTTGTCCAGCACCGGCTGCACGAGGCGCGGAAAGCTGAAGGGGTTCGAGCCCTGCGGGCCGGGTGCCAATACGGAAGGCGCGCGCTTCATGGCCAGCGGCGTCGCAGAAGGCGTGCGCTCCGGCGCGCCGGCCTTGGGCTCGTGGCAGCCCTGGCACGACGTCCGCTCGCCCGGCATGAAGGCCGTGGCGGAGCGCATGGACTGCACGGCGCAGCCGTTGGCCTGTCTCTTATACACATCTCCGAGCCCACGAGACAGGCAGAAATCT
>CAYSXF010000047.1:0-11929 GCA_964434815.1 uncultured Lentisphaeraceae bacterium | reverse complement strand
GGCACCCACTCAGTCACCCGATCCGAAAGGCCCAGCCGGTTCAGCGCCGCGCCGGCCATCAGAATCGCATCGAACGCGCCTGCGTCGAGTTGCTCGAGCCGTGAGGGAATGGTGCCGCGGATGGGCTTCATCACTGCGCCCGGAAAACGGTTCCGGCAGCAGGCTTCGCGCCGCTCGCTGCTCACGCCCACGACCGGCGACGAAGGAAGGTCGTCAAACGTCTGACCCGGCCGCAAGATCCATGCGTCACGCGGATCTTCGCGCCATGGCAACCAGAACCAGTCCAAGTCAGAGGGGACAGGATCGGGGAGGTCTTTCGCGCTGTGGATAGCGATATCCACGCGCCCGTCTCGCACCGCGTCGTCCAGATCGCGCGTAAAGAAATCGCCGGGGCTTGTTCTCAAGTCGGTGGTCAGGTCCCTGTCGCCAGGCGTCTCGACCGGCACTTTCTCAAATCCGGCTTCGGGGAAAAGCGCGCTCAGTTTGTCTAACGCGTCCTGCGTTTGAAACAACGCCAAGCGGCTTCCGCGTGTGCCCGCTTTGAAAAGCTGTTTTGCCATACTCCCCGCCTTTCAGGCCGAAATCAGACAACACCCCTCGACCTTAACTCCCGTCCGAAGGTGCGTCACCTTGAACGCTGCGCCTGATCCGCTCATAGATTTCGCGGTGATCCGTCATAACCGTCGCACACACTTCAAGCACCTGCTCCAACGTGCCGTTGACTGTGCGGTGCCACTGCTTCAACGAATCAAGATCCGCCACGCGAACGCCGCCGCAGGTGTCGAACGCAGGATCAATATTGCGAGGCATGCCGAGATCCACCATCACCACACCTTCCGGCTTCAAATGCGGACGATGCGCCTCGACTCTGACGACCGGCGATTGTGCGTCCACCGCGCTGACAACCACGTCGACACGGGGCAACACGTCCGGAAGTGCGTCAAGTTGGACTACCTCGATATGCAGGGCTCGCTCAGCGCTCAGAACAGGCTTGTTGCGGTAGTAGGCCCAGACACAGCGGCAACCGCGCTTCAGAAGTCCGGACACAAGGCCTTGCCCCATCATGCCGGTGCCGATGACAAGGGCTGACCGCCCTGCCAAGTCCGGCAGCGTGCTCTCCAGATAACAGAGCCCCACCTCTTCGATCTCAGCCACGTTCAACAGGGGTTCAACCGCATGTCGGACATCCTTAGAGACATGGAGCGCCGCGTCACACAACTCCCGGATAATCGAAGAGGCCCAGCCGCGCGTGACCGCTTCGTCCACGGCGTCCTTCATCTGCGACACGACGTGGAATTCGCCCGGCGTCTGCGAATCCATACCGGCCGTCACCAGGCAGAGGTGCGAAAACGCTTCGAACCCGCGTTTCATGTAATACAGATCCGGGCTCAACTGATCAAACCGCAGCAACCTTCTCAGAATGCCGCAGGCGTCGACCTCCTTGGAAACAGCAGCGACCACCTCAATCCGGTTACACGTGTTCAGGATGAAAAATTCGTGGACACCCCACACCTGACGGATCATCTCGCCGACAGCCTCGCGTTCGCGCAGCAACAGATGATAAGGCGTACGTTCGGCCGAAGAGAGCAGCGCATGGCTGGTCCCAAGCACCAGCAAATCAGAACTCTCAATCGAATCGAGGTGTTTGCGCAGGTTGTCCTTAATCAGACGCGACTGACGGCAGGAGCGTCCGCTGGTTGAGACAGCGATCAGCACATCTCCCGAGCGGATGATGGCGGGGGTCACGAAGTCGCCATCGGGCCAGTTCCCGTCTGCGCAGCAGCAAGGCACCTTAGCAAGCTGGGCTGCCTCGAGGATACGCCGGTTCACATGTTTGTCGTCCGTGCAGGCAAACACCAGCGCACATCCGGCCACGTCGCCATTCTCAAAAAGACGCGCATCGTGACAAATCTGCCCAGCCTTCGCAAGAGCGGCGAGTTCGGACACACACACCGGACAAACCAGAACGACTTCGGCTCCAGAGTCTACCAGCAACTCCACCTTTCGCTGTCCAACGCGCCCGCCCCCTACGACGAGCACCTTGCGTCCCTCAAGCATCGCATTGATCGGAAATGTTTTCCGTACCGGTCTTGTCTCTCTCATAATTAGCGATTGCGCCCGGCAGACGTTTGATCCACCAAACGCGCCAGTTCGTCCTGATCAAATTTCGACAACTCCCCTATACGGCTCTTGAGCTGGTGGATCGTCCCGCGCGCCAGTTCGGTCTCACCTTTCTTAAGCTGAATACGCGCCAGTGTGATTTGGATGCGAAGGTCGTCCTTGTAAAGCTCCATGGCCTTGCGTACAGCCCGTTCCGCTTCGTTGAGGTCCTTGTTCGAATCGAGCAGAACAGAACCCAGCGTTTCCCACGCCACGTAGAGCTCCGGACTCAGTTTGATCGCCTCGCGGGCACACTTTTCAGCCTCGTCGAACTTGCGGATGCGGTGCAGCACCTCGGCCAAGTCGTTTAGCGCAGCCGCGCTAGGGGCGGTCTCCACGCTGTGGCGAAGGAAATCCTCAGCTTCGCCATAGGCACCCTCCTGCAAACGCAACGAACCCATCACATAGTTCGCCAACGCGTGTTTGCGGTTCGTGCGCAAAACCTGACGCGCATGCAACTCTGCCGCCGCCTGATCGTTCATGGCGATATCCAGTTGCAAAATCATGTCCTTCACGCCCGGAATGTCCGGCCGCAACATGGACGCGCGGATGAACGCTTCCCGCGCGGGTTTCTTTGCGTTCGAGTCGTTCCCCTTTTTCATCCACAGTTGCGCGCGCGTGATCTGAATGAAATAGTTGTCCGCCGTACCGGAGATGTTCTCCATCTTCGGCAGGATAATTTTTTTGACGTCATCCGTCTCGCCCTGCTGGATCTGCACCATCGCCAACATCGCCCAAGCCTGAAGGTTCTTCGGCTGCAAGTCGGTCGCCTCCTGCAGAGCCAGTCGCGCCCGCGGAACGTCGTTGTTCATCAGATGGATGACCGCCCACTCAACGCCCAAGGCACCGCGCCTGTCGTCAGACTTAGCCGCCTTTTCCAGCCACGCTTTGGCCTTCTCGAGCGCACCTTCCTGAACCGCCAGACGAGCCAGTCCCAACATGGCGGTACGGTTGCTCGGATCGCTCTTGATGATATCCTGATACACCGCCTCGGTTTTGTTCCGGTCATCTGCCAAACTGTAAATGGCCGCCATCGTATGCATGGCGTCGATCCGCTGGTCCGAAGGCAACAGGTTGATGGCACGGTTCACGCCCGCCAAAGCCGCGCCGGTCTGTCCCGAAAGCGCCCACCCCCACCCCAGACGGGCGAAAAGTTCAGGCGAGCGCACGTAACCGAAATATCTGGAAAGCGACCACAGGGGGTAGCGCTGCTTCAGGTTTTTGACGAAATCATTGAGTTCGTGTTCGATCGTTTCCTTGCTTGTACTGGCCGAAGAAGCTCCCCGCCGAGCCATTTCGAAGAGGTTGAATAGCGACGAAATGTTTTCCGGGTCAAGATGGGTATGCACATAAGAGTAAACGGCATACGCGTCTTTGTCGTTCCCGAGGTCTTCGAGAACCACACCCAGATTGTTTGCCACGAACCCCATGTGGCGGCGCAACCCGGCACGCAACCGGATAACGGGGTCATCGCTGACGGTCTTTGCCGCCGGCAACACTTTCTCCATGTCGTTCCAGAACGCCATGTAGTCTGTCAGCAGTGGCTTGTCTTTCATCGTCTTGATGTCGCGGCATCCCGAAAAGAAAAAGAAATCGGGGAAAGGCGTGATGCCCGCCGTGTACCAAAAGTCGGGGACGCCGAAGACGGCGACTTTCTTTTCGATCTCCTTGTCCGTGGCGAACCAGTCCTGAATAAACGGCAGCACGCCCAAGTCCAGCGTACTTTTCATCCGCTGCATGTTAGAGGGGGCAAACACTTTTTTCGACTCGATCAGCCGCGCCATGGACTTCAGATAGAAAGGGCTCATATCCTTCTGAAGGCAGAGCAAATTCAGCTCCATGCCACGGCTCTTCGCCAAGATCTCCAAATGCGTATCCAGCGTGCCGTCCGTAACCAGCCACGTGCGACTCCCCATGCGATCCAAGATCTCCTTGGCGCACCGGTCAGCGAAATCTCCGCGCGAACTCCTGCACTCGAAGATGTTGACCACCGCGGCCAAAAGCACAATCACAATCAGAGGAAACGTCAGAATCAAACCCAGCCAATCACCCACCTGCTTGGTCAGCACAGAAGTCTCGTGACCTCGCTTGGGGCGTTCCACCTTCATCAGCAGATACCAGTATGCAGCCAGATACCCCGCGACCATGGCCAGCATCGCATAGGAGTAGACCGGAAGGCGCCCCAACGGTTTCACCAGCTCCCACGGCGAAATCGCAACTTTCGTCAGACCGAGAACGACGATGACACTCAACGTAAAGTGGAGAATGTATTGGCTCCACGACCGTTCGTTATTCAGCGCGCGGAAAGAGGCGAAACCTCCCGCAACCCAAGGCACCACGCTCATTAGCAGCAGGATCAGCCAGCCCACACGGGGAAGCCCTGACTGTAAGTCATGGATCTGGTTTTTCCAAACCGCAACAAGCACATCCATCACACTCCTAAAACCAAGGGCTTCGCTCTCGTGAGAGTCAAAAAAGCGCTTGGCGAAATAGTAGTACGAGCACATGCCCAAAACAGCAAAAACACCCATCCATGTGACCCGGGGCAGACTTAAATCTCCGCGCTTCCACAGAACAAAAATCAGAAACGTGAGAAACACCGGTGCCAGCGGGATGAACACAGACGATTCGACAATCCCCAGGCCATAAAGCACTGAAAACGTAACCAAAAAAAACCGCCATGGGCGTAACGCATAACACACCAGCAAGTTAGCCAAGAACAGAGCCAGCATCAGGTCGAAACTCTGGTATTGCAACCGCGTGGCCGCCTGCCATATCGGCACGGAAAACATAAAAGCCAGCGTTGCGACGACACCCGCCAAGTAGGACACGCGCGGCGCATACTCGATCGAATATTCCTCAATGATGACGTCACAGATTAAGAACGACATCAGGCGGTACATCAACACAACCGATATCACCGAACAGACCATGCTGAATAGATTCAAACGCACCGGAAGAGAAAAAGCGGAAAGCGTACTCAACCATGACACGATGCCCCCCCAAACCGGATGCAAAGGCAAATCGAGCGGTTCGGTCCCACTGTATACAGCTATCAGAGAGGCGGACTCACCTGGAAAAACGCCTTTCGACAGCGTCAGCCCGTATACAACAATCGCCAACAAACCCAAGATCGCTGACAATATCAAATCGATCTTACGCTTCCCCGTAGTCGCCTCTTTAAAACCTGTCATCATTTCTCACCTGTCATCATTCACCCAGCCTTCTGGGTCTAAGCGATGTGCCAAAACCATTACAACATGGCAGTTAGTTTAGCTGGTTTTTTACCTGTCTGCAAGCGGGGAACACATTCTCCTGCTCAGGGCGCATCCGGCGTGCAGACCAGTTCCACGCGCAGCGGAAAATGATCCGAGTACCCGGTCAGATAAACATCTCCAACCTCTTTGCTGCGGACTCGCCGAAAAGGAAGCGGCGCACCTGACAGGGAACACTGCTCTTTTTGTTTGAAGACGCCGTATGAGCCAAGCCGCACACGCAGTGCCGTCGCAGGCGCCATGCCGTCCAGCATGGCCCGCGTCACGCTCATCGAGTCAAACGCATCCCACTGCTTGGCGGGCGAATAGTAGTAGGTGCCCCGAGCCGCTTCGGCGAGCCCGCCCGACAGGTTGTAAAGCAGTCGGCCAGAGGTATCGCGGCGCACCTGGCCTACGTCCAAGGCAAAGCCGGCCACGTCAGTCAAAATGCGTGAAGTCACAGTGTCATTGAAGTCACCAGCCACCAGAATAGCCGCGGAGGGCTCATCCTTCAGGCGGCGGTCCAAAAACGCGCGCACAGACAGGGCCTCTCTGGTGCGGATTTCGTCGCTTTCGGCCTTCTTACCGAGCTGGGATTTCCAGTGGTTAGCCAGCACCGTCAGCTTCCTCCCGCAGAAAACGAAGTCGCAAACCAAAACGTCCCGCTGTCCGGGAACAACGCAGAACCAGTTGGTCGCGACCGGTGCTGTTTTGGCCATCACCGCAACGTCGATTCCGCGCAAATCGCCGCCTTCACGGTGCACGATCACCGGCAGCGCGTAGCCGTGGCGGCTGTTCAGGCACGCCGACAGATCTTCCAGCACGCGGCGGTTCTCCACCTCCATCAGGCACACGACATCCGGACGCATGGCAAACAGAACGTCGGAAAGATGCTGCAGCTTGAGCGCATACCGCGCCTCGGTCCAACGGGACCAGCCCCGCGGCGTGTAACCGTCGTCTCCCGTATTCGCTGGGTCGTCCGCCGTGTCATACAGGTTCTCCACATTCCAACTGGCCACCGCCCACTGGTTCGTTGACGCAATCGCACCCACCGACAGACCCAAAAAAACGGCGGCGGCAACGAGCAGCCGCGTCGCAGCCCGCCCCACTGTGCGCAGGCTCAGCACGCGCCAACCTCCAGGGCCGGCACCACGTCCAAACGCATCGCACGGCCGCCCCGGACGCCACCGCCCGCCCCGGCAAGCCCGGCAATCATCGCTGCGTTGTCCCCGCAAAAGCGCGGCTCCGCCAGCAACAACCGCACACCCGCTTGAGCCGTCACCTGCTCCAGCCGCTCGCGCAGCCGCCGGTTCAGCGACACGCCGCCGCCGACCGCCAACGCGCCGTACCGCTTTTTTTGTAGAGCGCATGCGCAACGCTCCGCCAGAGCGTCAACGATCGCCTCTTGATAGGAGGCCACCACTTCTGCGACTTGCGCATCGTCCTGCGCCGGATGCGCGCGAAGATGGTACATCAGGGCCGTCTTCAACCCGCTGAAACTCACGCACAGTTCGGCTTCGAGTTCGCCAAGCGCAGGGTTGCCCGCACGCGGACGCCCCTTTGGAAAAGCCACTGCGTCCGTCCGCGCCGCCTGGCGCGCAACACGGTCAATGACCGGGCCGCCAGGGTACCCGAGCCCCAGCAGCTTGGCCGCCTTGTCGAAAGCCTCTCCCGCCGCATCGTCCAGCGTCTGGCCGATCACGCGGTAAACGCCGGGCGACGCGACGTCGACCCAACACGAATGCCCGCCCGAAACCACCAGCGCTAACATCGGCGACACGTCGCTTGGCGCAGGCGCGCCGGGCGAGAGAAAAACGGAGTGAATGTGCGCCTCGAGATGATTGATGCCGATGAGCGGCTTATCCAACCGCAGCGCCAGACCTTTGGCCGCTGAAAGACCGACGATCAGCGAACTCGCAAGCCCCGGACCGTAGGTCACAGCCACCGCGTCGATCCGCCTCCACCACTCCGGCGCGACTTTAACCGCGCCGCCCGCAGGCGCGAAGGCCGCGCACATCGCCTCGCGCACCACGCCGGAAATCTTTTCAACATGGCTGCGCGACGCAATCTCGGGGACCACGCCACCATAGGGCTGATGCAGCGGCACCTGGCTGTAAACCACGCTCGACAGCACCCTGCGTCCGTCTTCCACCACGGCAGCAGCCGACTCGTCACACGAGGTCTCTATTCCTAAAATCACCACGAAAAAAGAAACCTGCCTTCCTCACCCCTTGTTCAGAATGCGCGCGCTCTTGAGCATTTCCTTCGCACGCTCCAACTGCTCGTCTTTTACGCCTTGCATCAAATTCTGCATCCCCCCGCTCGCCGATCCGGGCATCTCTTCGTAAAGCCGCCGCATCTGCGCCTGACGCCACTCGGCCTTGGGCACCGTCACTACGATGTCAGGAACAATCCCGACGCCGTGGATCATCTTTCCGTCCGGCGTGTAGTAGTGCCCCGTCGTCAGGCGCACGGCGCAATCCGGACGCAATGCGAGCTTGATCACATTCTGCACCGACGCCTTGCCATAGGTCTTTTCGCCGACCAGAATCGCGCGCTTGTGCGCCTTCAACGCACCCGCCAGGATCTCCGATGCGCTCGCACTTCCACCGTTGACCAGCACCGCGATCGGCACGTCCGTATTGCGGTGCTCACACGCGCCTGCGTCGAAACGCTGTTGAGGCTTCACGCCGTCTCGCCCCCGCACCGTCACAATCTCCTGTCCCTGGGGAAGGATCTGCTCCGCCACGCCGACGGCAGACTCGAGCAATCCGCCAGGATTGTCGCGCAAATCGATAATGAGATCGGTGATCTTGTCCTTTTCGAGCGAAGCCAGCGCCTTTGCGAAATCCTCCGCCGCAGGCTCGTTGAATTCAGTGATGCGCAGGTAACCGATGCCGTCACCCAGCGACCGGACACCCTTCACCGTCGAAACCTTGATGTCATCGCGGACCAGCGCCATGTCCGCTTTTTCGCCGTTCGCACGCTCGACCGTCACTTTCACGGGCGTGCCTTTTTCTCCGCGCATCGCCTTGACCGCTTCATCCATCGACACGCCTTCAAGCTTCTTACCGTCCACCGCCGTGATCGTGTCGCCCGCATGAATGCCGGCCTTGAACGCCGGAGAGTCCTCGATCGGAGCGATCACCTTCACGCCGCCTTTTTCCACCCCCACACTGACACCGATCCCGCCGAAAGTCCCCTTTGTCTCTTCCTCCAGATGGGCCAGCGGTTGCGGCGGCAGGAACGAGCTGTTCGGATCCAGCTCGGCCAGCATGCCGTTGATGGCCCCGTACACCACGTCTTTGAAGGGTTTCTCCTCAACGTAGTACCGCTGCACGAGCAGAATCGCTTCGGTCATCACCGCCATATCGTCGAAAGCAGCCTCGTCCGCAGCCACCGCAACCGCCGCTTGACTGTCGACCTTCTGCGGCACGGCCCCCACACGGGGCGCGGCGCACCCGCCGACGGCCAATGCGAGCGCGGCGGCTACGGCGCACCCTCGCACACCTCTCAGCGCCGCACAAAACCGTCGCATCAGCCCCTCACTCCCAGCGTCGCACATACACTCACCAGAACTTCCACCAGGACTTTTTTTCATCTTTTTTTCCGTCGTCCGTCATATCACCGTATAGAGAACGCACCCTCTGCGATGCTGAAATCTCGGGATCCAGCAGTTGGTTCCGCTCCATAACCTCGACACTCTCAGGCAGTGACCAGATCACCGTGCGGATGAACGCGTCTTGCGTGGAGCGGTGCACCACCGTCACCTCGCCCTCCGGAGAAATATCGATCTTCGGCTCTGCCGTCCGCAGCCAAACCCCGAGGTCGATCGAATCCCAAATCATGTCGCCCGGTTCGTCTTCGATCCTCAGAAAAAGCCGGTCGGTCTGATTGCGGCTCCAGTGGACCATCCTGAACAGGCGCTTCTGTTTCTGTTTCGTCACAAACATCTGGACGCCCTCTCTGACCGGTATGCCGGGCACCACGTCGAAACTTCTTTTCACGGACTCGTATCTCATCCCGCCGTGTATGACAATCAGCCGTGCAATATACTTGCCAGCCTCAACCAGAGGGAACCACTTGTCTAGCTCCACCGCCTTGCTCTGATAAGCCTGCCCGGGGTTCAGCTTGAAAGCGCCGAGGATCGGCGCCGGATTGAACGGCGCGAGTTCGTTGTCACTCCCCCCTCTCGAAATTTCCACCAGCACGGCGTCTTTCGACTCCGGGTTGCCGGTGTCGAACAGGTCACGCGTGGCGTTGAGCACATCGAACTGCACCACAACCGGCTCGCCCGTCACATAGACGTTGTAGGCCAGCGTCAGATTGACATCTAACTGCTGAGCCGCCGCCGCTCCTGCGAACGACACGATCCCGAGCAAAAACGCTCCGATTCTTCTTCTCTCAATTAGCATCTCATCTTCCTATCCGCTGAGGTTCCGTAGCGGTTACTGTACCAAAAAACAGGGGCCGTGTCATGTTAAGCGCACGTTCAGGCCGTCATAGCTCACGCGGACATCCGCCGGCAACTGCGCCTCCAGATCGGCGTGCTCCACATCGTGGCACAGATGCACCAGGTATGACTGCCGCGCGCGGATTTTTTCTAGCAAAGCCAGACTCTCCTTCACGCAGATGTGCGAGGGATGCGGCCGATACCGCAGCGCGTCGAGGATCATCACGTCCACACCGCGCAGCTTCTCGACAGTCTCCGCTGGCATCACATGACAATCCGGCACGTATCCGATCCGGTGTTTCCCCTGCTCGAGCAGATACCCCGTCATCTTGCTCCCGTGCTCCACGTCGAGCGGCGTCAGCCTCACGTCGCCCACCTCAAACGGGCCGTCGACCTCAATGAAGTCCACCAGCGGCCGGTACAGCCCGCTGGGCGAAGGCCGGTTGCCCACATAGTGGAATACGCGCCGCACGTCAGCCAGCGTTTCCGCGTCCGCATAGGCAGGAATCACGCAGTTTTGAATCGTGTTGAACCGCCGGATGTCGTCGAATCCGAAGATGTGATCCGCATGGGCGTGGGTGAAGACGACCGCGTCCAGGCGCTCGATTCCGAAATCAAGAACCTGCTGCCGGAAATCCGGCGGCGTGTCGATCACGAACGCCGTCTTCTCCGTCCTGACGTAAAGGCAGCTTCTGCGGCGCGTGTTGCGCGGGTCTTTCGACGAACACACAGCGCAGTGGCACCCGATCATGGGCACCCCGACCGACGTTCCCGTCCCCAAAAAAATCGCTTCAATGGACATTGCGGCAAGTATACCATAAGCGTTCTGGCCTTCGGCATCAGAAACTATCAGCGATTCCGGCAGTGTGCAGGCAGAGGAAGTTTCGTGTCCTTGACAAGCGCCGGATGATGTACAATGATTGCAAACAGTGCGACAAGACGCGAATTCCGAACGCTGAATGTAAGGGGAAAATCAATCATGACAACGCTCACCCGGTCCTGCCTCTCCCTCCTTTTCGCCACAACGCTGGCTTTCGGCCAAAACAACGCGCAGTCGGAACTGAAGCTCGATCTGCTTCCCAGCGAAGTTTGGTGGGGCGGGGCGACCACGCTCGGAAATAAGATGCCGTTCGGCACAGCGCCTTTGGAGATCAACCTCCACGGCGACAACCGCGGCAACCAGTACGCGCCGCTGCTCATCTCCTCGAAAGGTCGCTACGTCTGGTGCGACAAGGCCTTCGCGTTCGCTTTCAAAGACAACGTCCTTCGCGTCACCTCGCCCGGCAATGCCATTTCCTATGGCCAGGCTGCGCCGACCCTGCGCGACGCTTACCGCTATGCATCTAAGACCTTCTTCCCGACGGACGGCAAGCTGCCCGACCTCGCGCTTTTCGCCGCGCCGCAGTACAACACCTGGATCGAACTCATGTACGACCAGAACCAGCGGGACGTGCTCAAATACGCCCATGCCATCGTCGACAACGGCCTGCCGCCCGGCGTGCTGATGATCGACGACAACTGGCAGGAGGACTACGGCAAATGGAGTTTCCACCCCGGCCGCTTCAGCGATCCTAAGGCGATGGTGAAGGAGCTTCACGCGTTGGGCTTCAAAGTTATGGTCTGGGTCTGTCCTTTCGTGAGCGCCGACAGCGACGTCTACCGCGCCCTCGCTAAAAAGAAAGCGTTTTTTATGGAGAAGCCCGGCGACCCCGCGATGGTCTCGTGGTGGAACGGCAAAAGCGCCATGCTCGACCTTTCGAATCCGGACGCCAAAGCGTGGTTCACCAGCCAACTCGCGCGGCTGCAAACCGCCTATGGCGTGGACGGCTTCAAGCTCGATGCCGGCGACACACCCTTTTACAAAGAGAGCTATCTCGCTCACGAGAAGCTCAGCATCGACGAGCATGCCGGTCGCTTCAATGAGATCGGCCTCGCCTTCCCGCTCAACGAGTACCGCGCCTGCTGGAAGATGGCGGGACGCCCGCTCGTGCAGCGACTGCGCGACAAGAACCACAACCTGTCTCTTATACACATCTCCGAGCCCACGAGACAGGCAGAAATC
>CAYSXF010000046.1:0-11952 GCA_964434815.1 uncultured Lentisphaeraceae bacterium | reverse complement strand
GAAAAGGATCCAAGAGAAGCAGACCACCTGGAAAATCCAGACACGTCCGATGGATGCCCAGATGAACGACGGATTCGCCGAAGGCTTCTCGGGCAACCCCATCAACCGGCGCGTCAGGCGTTCCAAAGAGAGGTAAGCGCCGTGATAGGCGCCCCACAACACAAAGGTCCAACCTGCGCCGTGCCACAAACCGCCCAGCAGAAACGTCAGAAACAGGTTCCACCGCGTACGCACCGAACCGGTTCTCGATCCGCCCAAAGGAATGTAGATGTAGTCGCGAAGCCACGTTGAGAGCGAAATGTGCCAGCGCCGCCAGAACTCCTGCAAAGTCACAGAGAAATACGGTGACTGGAAATTGAGCGGGAAGTCGAATCCGAACAGGAGCGCGCAGCCGATGGCGATGTCGGAATAGGCGGAGAAATCGCAGTAAATTTGGAGCGCATACGCGTACACTCCCAGAATAATGTCCAACCCCATGTGCGATTCCGGCATGGCAAACACTGGATCAGCGAGGTGCGCTGACAGCCAGTTGGCAACCACCATCTTCTTGAACAGCCCCCCCAGAATCAGCGTAGCCGCACGCCCCGTGTCCAAGCGCACAGACCAGTCCGGGAAAACCAACATCTGCGGCAGCAGGAAGGATGCGCGGACAATGGGCCCCGCCATCAGTTGCGGAAAGAAGGCGTGATAGTTGGCGAAGTCCAGAGCCGACTTTGCCACCGGCGTCGTTCGCCAATAGACATCCACGACGTAGCTGATCGCTTGAAACGTATAGAACGAAATCCCGACAGGCAAGACGATCTTTTCAATGAACGGCAACACCTGTTCTTGCAGGGTGATCAACTGCTCCGTGGTGCCCAGCCGGGCACAGATCGGCACCGCCAGCGGCACCATGATTCGCGTGAAAAGAAAGCCGGTATATTTAAAGATGGCGAGCACCAGCAAGTTCAAAAAGACTGCCAGCGCCATCAGGCGCCGTCTAACCTTCTCTTCGTGCGTCGCATCAATCCAAACAGCCGCCGCATGGTTCAACAGCGCCGAGGCCAGCAACATCAGCGCAAATTCCCAACTCCAGTAGCCGTAAAAGAACAGACTCGAGCACAACAAGACGATCTTACGTGTGAGCGGGAAGCGAACAAGCCCCCAATGCAAAGAAAACACAACTGCGAAAAAAAGGGCGAATACCGTCGTGGGAAAAAGCATAAACCGTCCTTCTTCGGCCTATTTCAATGGATGCGCAGGCACAGCGGGCTCGGGCTGGTCCCCCGGAGCAAGTTTCCACTGCAGTTCTTGCCATACCGACTTCGGCGCCTCGCGACCCGTTCCGGGCGCTGCCTGTCCTGTCGCGTTCGCGGCCTCACTCGTCAAAGAAGCCGCGCGATTGAGCGCAGTCGGATCCGATCCCTCAACAGCTTTCCACTTCTGGTCCTGCCACACCGACTTCGGAGCCTCGGAGCCCACGCCTGGCACTGCGGGCACAACCGCGTTCATGACAGCGCCCGTCGCAGGCGCGGCAGCGGGCCGGTCGAGAACATTCGTGATCAGCCCGGCAACACCGGCATCCGCACGGCCCGGTGCAGCGGCCTTCTCCGCCGTCTCGGCCCCCCGAATGTTAAGCGCACCTGCCGCAGCCGCAGCGTTTGCGAGCGCATCACCCGATGTGACGCGGTTCGTCACAATCAGTCCGGCAACCCCGCCCACGACCCGGCTCGACACCAGGACCCTATCAGCCGTTTCGGGCCCCCGAAGGTTAAGCGCGCCCGCCGCAGCCGTGAGGTTTGTCAGCGCTTGACCCGTTGTGACGCGGTTTGTCACTGGAACTTCAACGCTCTCCGTTGGCACAGGCAAAGCGGCTTTCGGACTGATAATCGTGACGAACGGCACGTCTTCCATCTTCACGCCTTTTAGCGCCGTCTGAAAACGGCGAGGAACAACCACCAGGCGCGGATCATTGCCCTCGCGGTTCGTCTTCGCGAGATTTGCAGCCCACTCGGTATACGGCAGAACCGGAACGTCCCATGCGTCTTTGACAGGGCTCAGCAGCAAACTGCCGCGCTGGATTTCCCGGACAATCGTATGCGGCAGTTTTTTCAAACGCGCCGTCTCCTGGCCGACATCCAATTCACCCTCCGTCTGCACGATGGGCCAATATGAATTCTCCTGCTGAAGCACGATAAAATCGGCCGTTGTCTTTTCCAGCATTTTCTCCATCTTGCGGAACCACCCTTCATCCGGCATGGCGCGCACACGCAGAATCAGGCCGGACAGCCGATGCTTCGCGATCAGTTGCGCCAAATGCTCCGGCAGCGTATCAGAGAAATAGGCCAGGTCGACGACCGGCATCAGCCGCAACCGGTGGAACGTACAGAACATTTTGAAGGCCGCCAGTTCAATCTCAGGATCATCAGGTACCGTTCCGTCAGCCAACTGAGTGAAGGCGATCGGCGCCACCACCGACAGGTCGCTCACCTGCAGCCGAATCATGTCCAGAACGGTGCGCAAATCCTCGTTAGCCATGCGAGGGATGAAAACCACGGTCGGCGCAAGCGGGCCGCACTCGATGCGTGCGATACGGGCGCGCGCCGTGCCGAGCTCGGGAGAGAACGGCGCGATGCTCCACCAGCCGTAACAGACATCCTGAGGGATGCTCAGAGGCGTGGTGAAAACCGGCTTGTCGTTCACATAGCCCGACGCGCCGTCACCGCGAATCTCAAGCTTCAAGCGCACGGTTCCCGGCGGACGCAGCCACGGCCGGCTCTCGTATGTACGCAACTCGCCGTTGTACCACGACTGTATTCGGATATACCCCTCGTCGTCGTACCCGAAACGGACCATGGATTTGGAACTGCGACGCGCGTAGATCCAGAATGCGCCGGCCGACTCGTCCAATGTCACCTCCAAGAACCCGTCGCGCAACAGCTCTGACTTTTTCAGACGCAGAAAAGCCTCGGACATATCCGAACCCGCGCGAAGTTCGTACCTCCCGTAAGTCGCCGGGCGGAACCCGCCAAAGCCCACCCAGTTGTCTGACAGCTTGTCGGCCACAAAATCCTCGGTGACTTTCGAGGTCAGCGGCAAAAAGCTCTGATAGAGCTCGCGCGTGTTCTTATTGGGGGCCTTTTCAGCGGACTCGCGCACGAAATCGAAAAAGACGCTCGCCTCTGGGATTGCCAATAATTCCGCCGCAAAAATGTCTCGCCCGAAACCGAACAAATGCGTCTCCGACCCGCGTCCAATCGCCAGCAAATCATGCATATTGCTGTAGCGCTCAGCCGACTCATCCAACATCCCCTGCAAGATCAGCCGCGCTTCGATGTTGTCCGGATGGCGCGTCACAAGGGAACGGATCACCTCGCGTGCCTCGTTCCGCTGCTTGTGCCGCTCGAGCCATTGAGCCTGCGCGATGGTCACAGCAGGGCTGTCAGGAAAAGCCCGCGCGTAGACGTTCAGAATGTCCGCCGATTCGTCCAGCCGGTTCAACTGCTCAAGCAGACGCGATTGGCGGATCGCAAGGTTCATTTGTCCCGGGTTGATATCGAGACTATGGGTATAGGCTTCGAGCGCTTTGTTTTGCTCATTCAAACGCAGCCAGGCGTCGCCGATCAGCGCAAGCGCCTCCGCACTGCGCGGATCCGCTTTGGACCACTCCTCCCATGAGTGGATGGCCCCTTTATAATCGCCAGCAGTGAAACTGTCGAATCCCTTCTGCCGCAACGCTTCTTGTTTGGTGTCAGGCGAAACGTCATTATAGGCCGGAAGCACGTCTGAAAGCTGGTAATAGAGCGACAGCGTCGCATCGCTTGCGGCAGGCATCACACGCGTGATCCCGAGCACCTGTTCCTTTTTCAGATCAAACGGAGGGTATAGAAAATCACCGGCCACCATCACCCCCGGCAACACCTGTAGGATGCTTCCCGCCGAGGGCAATTTCTCAAGCGACCCCGGCAGCTTCAACACCAGTTGCAGTTTCTTTTCATGCAAGACGGCCTGAAGTTTGACAAGCCACCCCACCAGCGGCGTCACTTGGTCGGGCGTGCAAGTCGTTGCGTCAATATAAAGCCCCTGCACGTCATTCTCTAGGGCTCGCGCGACCAGCTCGCTGGGCGACACTTTCTGCAGGACAGCCACATCGCGCACCTGCACCTGCGGCATGACGCGCATCTTATTTGTGCGTGCCAGCAAGCTCAACGCTTTCCGGTCCCAAGTCGGGAACGTGATCGGCGCATTCTGAAAAACATCCAGCCAGGGCGGCGACAAGACGTTGAACTGGTAACCATGCTCGTTCAGCCACGTGGTGAGATAGCCCACATCCTTGCTCACTTCAGGCGCCCATGTGACGAGCGAATCTCGACGCTCGACGATCCGCGTATCCAGCAGTTTCGCCTCAGCCATGCCCGGGACAGGATCCCAGATGCCGACGGCGATCAACCCCGGCTTGCTCTCCCCGCGCAACAGCACCCGTCCCCCGAAGAGCGTTTTCCCATCCAATCGGGCAAAAAACAAGTCGTCGCGCAGGCAGATCAGCAATTCGTGACTCGACGTGTCTTCGTTGGAGGACACCTCGTCTGTTGCAAGAATCAGCTCTTCCATTTCCGGCAACCGTTGCCGCAGCGACACTTTGCCGTTGTCATCCAAACTGAAATAGACATACTCGCCAGCCGACTTCGACCGCACGTAGACACCGAACCTCCCTCGCTTGTTCTGAAACCGGAGCGAAAGGAACCCCTCCACAAACGTGTCACTCCCCGCCAGCCAAGCCTTCGCCCCGGTGGTGGCCGTCGCCGTAGGCAATTGCCGCGCCGTCATCACGGGGTTAGCGGGCGGAATCGCGCGCAACTGCAGCTCCGAATCGCGAACAAGCACATTGCCCCACTCGCCAATCCATTTGTCCGCAGGGTACCCCGTGCTGTGCGCGTCGCTCACCGACTCCATTGGCCAGAAGGAATCGAGCTTACTGATGAACTCTTGCGGCGTCCAGGCCGAGTTCACTAACAGACGGTTCAGCCGCCGCGGATCACTGTTCCGTGTGTTCAACGCCAACTGCCCCAAAATGAATCCGAGCTCGTAATGGGAGCCGACCTGATACATGTTGATGACGCGCACGACGTTGGCGCGCTCCTCGAATTGCCCATAGTCGCCATACGGGAAGAAAAACGCAATCGGCTTAAACCCTGCCTCTTTTTCGAACTCGGCGATGACCTTCTGATGGTCCTGCGTAATCCTCGAGTTGAACTCCTCCGGCAGCTCGTAGCGGTTCTCCGTAGCCAGCCACTGGGGAGTCGAGAAAAAAGGCCCTGTATGCCCGGAAGGGTTCGTCTCAATGAAATCGAACCCGTGTTCCGACTGCGCAGCCAAATCCCAAGAGCCGCGCGTGATCATGTCACGCAAATACGGCCACAGCAGCGACTGCGCATCTTTCAAATGGATCGGCTGGGTATACACACCCATGACCGCTTTCCACTTGTACGTTTGCAACATGTCGCGTACTTCGAAGTAGGAACTTTTGCGCGACTGCTCGAAGGTCATCAGAACCGCTCGGCGCGGCAACGGTTTCTTTTCCTTATAGAACGCGCGGACATCCTCCAATCCGATCGGGACATACCCCCGCTCGCGCATCAAGCGGAGCTCTTCGGCGAAAACCGCCGTAGAGACATCCTGGGACCCTTTGCCCGCATCGCTGCTGACTCCGTAATAGTCGATCGCGACAAAGGTGTCCGCGTCTCGCTTGACAGCCACCTCAGTCACTGAGTAGCCGTGACGGTAATAGAGCACCCGAAGCGGCGTCCACAGTGCGGCCACCAAACAGACCATACCCAGAAAAATGAGCCACGCCCGGACATTGCGGTCTTTCGAGACAGCAACCGGGCGTTCCCAAACAACCTCGCCGTCCGCCTTCGCCGGCGTCTCCGGCGCGTCCGGTTCAACCTGGTCCCGTTTGTCGCTGTTCGTGTTGTCCGTCATATTCATCCGCGAGTCCCCCACTTCTTACCGCGCAAGGTCAGCAGCGCCCAGTAGATCTGCCAGCTATAGAAAGCAATGTAGGTGAGGGTGAATGCCATTCCAGCCCACCACCAACGCCTGCCTGTGGATGCCCAGAAATGGAGCGTCCATACCATCGTGATCGCCAACACACCCAAGATGTAAGATCCGGTGATGTGTCCGACCATGATCGGTCCGATCACCAACGCCTGCACCATGACCACCGGCTCGAAGATCGGCATCCACATCATCGCGTACCACGAGAGCGCCGGCAACGGGTGCTTCCGCCACATGTACCGGCCCGTCTTCACGAGTTCGCGCAGATACGAACGCATCCAGCGCGCCTGCTGCCGCGTGTATTGCCCCCAGCGCTCGGGCGCGATCGTCGTCGCCAAAGCCTCGTCGTCATACAGGATCTTGTAATTCTTGAGGATTCTGTCGCAGAAAACCGGGCGATCTGAGGAACCTGAAACAAGCTGAAGGAAACCGTAAGATGCTGAAGACACGCGACTTGTGCAGGGAGTGCATGACGGCACGCGGTCTGAGGGAAAACAAGGGCTAAACCCCATGAGTACCAACGGTTTAAGGATAGAGAGCAGGGAGCCCGCATTAAGCATGCAGGCTCCCTGCTGCGTTACGGGGTTATGATGATCTCTCCAAAGCGCCTGGCTGCGGCGTGGCCCTGCGACATGTAGGCAGCCGTCGTGACCGCCTTGATCGTGCAGCCCTCAAACACGGCCCTGTTGGCCTCGCAGTCGTTGAGCGTAACAATCCACTTACCCTTTAGGCGAGCAAGCGCCGAGCGCAACGTGGCCACGTCTAAAGCGCCCCACGCGGCATAGGCCCGAACCGTCCCGACCGTGTAATGCGGGTCGCAGAAGTGCAGAGCCTCGGGGCAGTCGTAGAGAGACAGGCACCGCTCCCATGACAGATGCTCAACCGTGACACGGTTAAGCCGGTTGTGCATGCCGATCATTTTGCGCAGCAGGTAGCGTTGCGTCGTGAAGCCCAGGCGCTTGACGCCGTACGAATCGTTGTCTCCACCGAACGAATAGAAGTTGCGGTAGGCATAACTCGCCGCCCTCTGGATCTCCGTGACGCCAGGCTGCTGCTTGGCCTCGGAGAATAGTTGACGGCTATCTACCACCTGGCGAAGCTCATGAACCAACGCCGGGAGGTGATACTTGACCTGCTTGTAGAGATTGATCAAATCGCCATCAATATCGTTGATCACCTCATGCTCGCTGGGCTTCTTTCCGACCAGCACAGCAGCGCCACCGCAGAACGGTTCGATGTAAACCCTATGCGGGATGCTGTCAATGATCGGCAGCAGATGCTTCAACATTCTCGACTTGCCACCTGGCCGTTTAACCAGGGGTTTAACAACACTTTGAAACAAAGAAAAAGGGGCTTTCAAGCACCCTCCTTATGATATAATGCCGCCTCTTTTACGAATCTGCCATGAGCAGGGTAACGTGTGGCGAGCGTGGTTCGGCACTGGTAATGCCTAATCGTTCGGAAGGGGGTGAAAGCCCCGGAAGTTCTACTCTGCTCTTTACTGAGCTGCTTCCGCGTCGGCAGGGCCTGCGCTCTTGACCTCCTTTCTTGGCATCAGCTTTGCGATGTCGAGCAGGATCTGCGTTGGCTCAGCCTCGCGGCTGTCCCTTTTCTCGACGTAGATGTAGGTCTTTGACAGAGCGGCGAACATGGAGTCCTGGAGCATCTCCTTAGCCTGGCGAAACTTCTCGCTCTTCAGGTTCAGCTTGCACACCCTGAGCGCGGCCGTCCGGTTGATCTCGCCTGATCGCGTATCGAGCAGACTGTTTACGATCTGCACAATGTCGTCTTTTTCCTGGCCTTCGGTCAGCTCCTGGACAAATTCCTCAAGCATCTGCTTCGCCACGTGTGCCCTCTCGTCCATGCCGCTGAACGTGCGGTTCTTTACCTGGACTGAAATGAGCCCGTCGAAACTGTAGACGGTTGAGTTCCCGCCCTTGGCCTTGAAGTCTTTCACGCCCGCCTCTGCCAGCGCCGCCTGCTCAAGCTCGTCCAGGTCTTTTATCGTCTCGACTTTTACGCGCTCCAGCACGGTCTGTGCTTCTTCGTACCGGCGCAGGATGCGCCTCACCTTCTTGTCGCGTTTGAGGTCATACGCGCTGATGATCCGAACCGGGAGTGAATCTCCGAAGCGGTCGATCATGTACTTTTCTGGCTTACTCATGGGTCTCCTTCGTTTAGATTCGGTAGGTCCGAACCATCTTGCTGTGTGCGCACTGAAACGCGCTGACGATGTCACCACCGGCAGCGATAAACTTTTCGTTGGCAACCATGTCGCGGGCGAGCAGCAGTTGCTTGCTCAGCGCCCGCAGGTACCCGCCGTTGGCATGGGATGCCACGGCCGTGGCCATGTCGTACAGCTCGTCGGGCTGTCCGGTTCCAAGCACATCGTTAACCAGCAGCCGAGCGGCCTTCTCCGCATTCTCAAGCCCGAGCTGCGCCCAGATCCCGATGCGGCTGAAGTGCTGATCATTCTTCTTGAAGGCGTCGATGATTTCGGGATTACCCACCAGGCACATCGGGCAGCGGGTCGCGTCCCATAAGTTGACTAGGAACTCGCGCCCGCTGGCCTTGAGCAACTGGCCCTGGTCAACGATTATGGGCCAGTCCATGCCGGTCAGCCGGTCGATGATGTACTCGGCGCGGCTGGTCTTGTAGTTGTAGCTGCCGTCGTCGAGCGCCCTGAAGAGTAGGGCGCACACGCCGCTGGCTGTCCCGCTCAACGCGGTCACCGTGATCATGATAGATGACGCGTTGTTCCGCGCGTACCGCTTTGACGCCACAGTCTTTCCGATCCCGGCCGGGCCGCTCGCCACTCCGAGGTCATTCGTGATCCGCATCTGCTCAACCGCGTCGTCGAACTCGACGAGCACATTAGTCCCGAACACTTCGCCGCGCTCCACCTTGCGCCGCGCGGCTGCCCGCAGCAGATCCCGCGCACGGGCTTCAATGCCACGCGGGTCAACGTCAATCTTTCCGTGAAGGTACTTGCTCATGCGGGTCACGTCCACGCGCAGCTTGTCGGCCAGCGCCGCCACCGTCATCTTCGTCTCCTCGCGGTGCGACGCCAGCCGCACACGCAGGGTCTCGTCAAACTGATACTTCTTTGCTTCCATGATCGTTCTCCCAGTTGATTCAGTTAGTTAAGCGACACGTCCACATCGCGGCCAAGGGCGATCCGCGCCAGGTTGGCAATGCGGTCATCCTTCTTCGCGGGCGTCTCCGGCACAGCCGCCAGAGCGCCCTTGCCAGCTTCCTTCAGCGTGGCCGCGTTCTGCTGCAACGTGGCCACCCGAGCCTTGGCGATCTTAGCCCCGCGCTGTGCCAGGGGTGCGAGCGCCTCGTTCAGATCCCGCTGAGCCCGGCCAATCGCGCGGCCGATCTCTTCGGTGTCCATTCGGTTCGTGGCGTCCACGCGGGCGCACTTGCCCACGTACTCTCCGTGATCTCCAAGCACGAAAATCTGCTTTCGGTCAAACGGGTTGATCAGCCAGTTATACGTCTGGCCTTCGGTCAGCTCCACGTCGCCGCCCATCTCATCCATGCAGCCCTGGAGGCGATAAGCCATCGGGGCCGGGTCGATAGTCTTGTCCACAAACACGATCTCGCCGTTGGCCGGGCAGGCCCGTTTCTCGGCGATGTCCTTGCCGCAGATCAGCGCCACCGCGTAATCGGGCAGCCGGACCAGATCCCGCTCGCCCTCGCGCCATACCTGGAGCGGAGACTTGCGGGAGACGCAGTGGTAGCCCTCCTGGATAATGATCGGGTCAAGCGCCGCACGCTGCTGCGGGGTGAGCGCGTAGTACTCCTCCTCGCTGTGCCACACGTCGGTGATGTGCGCCCGCCACATCCGCTGCATGCGGTTGTGCCAACCCTCAAGCGCGTGCTCGGTGCGCCCGGCGATCTGCGCGTACACCTCGCTCACCACATCGCGGAAGGTGTCCATATCTAGCACCGGGAACAACAGCTTTCGGGCCAGCTCGGGCGGCATCGCGTCAGCCGCCTGGATCAGCTTGTTCGTCATGCTCTCCAGCGCCACCGAGTCCTCGGGCGCACAGAGCCGGGCGTTGTTTCCCATCTGTCCGGGCAGCGAGTCGAGACGGTTGTGGACCAGGTTGTGATGCGACTCCAGGTGCGCCTTCGCGTTGGGGTTGCCTCCTCCCTTAGCACCCCACTGAGCCAGGCTGCACGTCTTGCGGTCAATGCCCGAACGCGCCACGCGGATCTTCTTATCGCTCAGGTCGCTCAACACCAGGTCAAGGTGCTGCTGGATAGCGGCCGTCCCGTTCTCCACGTGCAGCTCGCATCCCTCGGGGTGATACCCGACGTTGCACAGCACGTGGGCCAGCATCAGCCGCATGTCGCGCCCGCGAATGTTCTGCTTCGCCTGGGCAATGTCATCCCAGATATTGGGCTTCAGACCGTAGGCCACCTTGTGCCCGGTGCCCACGTCGAGGCAGGCCAGCTCCCACACGCGCACCATCTGCCCGGCGTAGAGCACCTTGTTGTCGTGCAGCAGATCGTCGAACATGAGCTGCATGCCCGCCGCCATTCCGTCCCGCGTGGTGCGGACGTGTATGCTCAGCTCCTTGGCCGCGTTGCGCCCCTGGCGTGCGCCCAACTTCTCCACCTGGCGCGGCTGGTAGCGCATGAAGTTCACGTAGCTCCAGCCCTCGGGCAGCGGCATGTTGCGCGGAGGGGTGGACGGAAGCGGCACGTTGCACAGCTCGTTGTGTTCGGACCACACCTCGCGCCAGCTCACGTCGCCGATGCGCTGCCCGGCCTTGTACTCGACGATCAGTTCAATGTATGCCGAGCGGTAAGACCGGAAGTGGCGCATGCAACAGGTCTTCCACGCCTCAATCACGGCGGGCGTCATCCAGCGCGACTTGCCGAGCCCGCGCTGCTTGGCCTTGTTGATCAGGTCGTGCCAGTCGCCCGTGCGGCGGTACTTGTAATAGATGCTCTCCAGGCGCTTGTACGACCATCCGCGCTTGTGCGCGTTGCCCATCGCCACGCTCTTCAGGTGCGCCAACGCTTGGCTCTGATCGGCCAGGCACACCTTCATGACCTTCATGAGGTCCATCACGTCATACTTAACGTCATCGTCAAGACGGGCGAACTCGCCCATGTCACAGGCGGGGATCGCCGCCACGACCACGCACCCCGTTACGGTTGACAGTTTGCTCATTTACTTCTCCGCTGTTGAGCCGAGCTTGGTCAGCGCGGCATTGATGTTCTTGGTCACCTGGACGAGGACATCCTTGACGTCGTCAAGCTGGTCCTTCGTAAGATACGCATAGGTCTTTTCCGTGATTCCGATCCGCGAGAGGTTATCGCGGAGCGTGGTCCACGCGCCTTCGGCCGCGATGATGTTCTGATGCGTCTCGTTATCCTTCACCTCCAGCTCGCTCCACGCCTTGAACGCCGCCTTGTCAGCGTCCGACCAAACCTCGTAGGGCTTGTTCTGAAGATGCGGGTTGTCGTTCTGGTAACGGCTCGTGAAGTAGTTGCTGGGACGGTTTCCGCCCTTGGCCTTCTTCGGCTTGATCCTGTATTTGTCCAGGAGGTCGACCATCGTCATGTCGCCCACGAACTGCTTGATCGCGCCCGAGACGCAGCTCTCATCCTGATCGGCCTTCACCAGCCACGAGCCCATCTCCTTCGGAGCGGGTAGTTGAACGGTCCCGCCCGTCTCGCGCAGGAACACGTCCGACAGCTTGCAGATGTACTGAGCCTGCCGCTCGCTGAATCCCTCGAAGCGCGTTTCGACCCACTTCTCGTAACACCCGTACCGCATGAGGCTCTTGGCCGCGGTCAGCGCGATCCCCGTCACGACCCACGTGAAGGTATTGGCCAGGCTCAGCTTCTTCGACTGCGCCAGGCTGCGCTCAATGCACAGCTCGATGTCGCGCA
>CAYSXF010000045.1:2512-12044 GCA_964434815.1 uncultured Lentisphaeraceae bacterium | reverse complement strand
TACGAGCTTTCTGCCTGTCTCGTGGGCTCGGAGATGTGTATAAGAGACAGACACAACCGCGGGCACCCTGAGCGAGAACAGCCCGGACCGGTACGGGCTGCTGGATCCATGGGGCCGAGCCATCCTGCGCAAGAATCCGAATGCGACAGAGGCGCAGGTCAAAGACCACCGCCTTCAGTACCGCCTCGACAGGAACTTAGACGGGTACGTCGATGCGGGCGAAGGGGCGCCCAAAGGCGTGAAAGTCCGAGCCTCGGTGCTCGTTTGGTCGCGCGGCCCGGACGGCAAGGACGATGCCGACGGATCGAATCCGAAGGCGCAAGGGCACTACCCCTACGATGACCGGTTGAGTTGGAATTACGGCCAGGCGGCTCAAGAGACGGGCAACTGACGCCAGTGAGCGAGAGGCACACGATGAAAAGAGAGAGCAACGGCGAAATGACGCGGCGTGGCTTCACGATTGTGGAGCTTCTGGTGGTCATGTCGGTCATGGCTGTGATCGCAACGTTGGCGATCGGCGCCGCGGTCAAGTCGGTCAAGCAAAGCCGCATCCGGCGCATCGACACAATGGCCAGGGCGCTTGAAATGGCGCTCTCGAGTTACCGGGCGCAGGAGAACGCATGGCCGTTCACCGTGGGGGATCTTGTGCCTGACCCGCGCGATCAGGGCGTCTTATGGGCTCACGGCGAGGACAACGTCAAGGTGTTCAAGAGATTGTATCCGGGCGACGGCGGAGCCATGGTCTATCTGGACGCATCGGCTTTCCTGACGTCCGTCCAAGGGTCGCGCATGACGCTGCGGGCGGCGCTCACTGCGAATAAGCGGGACGCGCCGCTGGGCTATCCGCACCCGGACAACACGAGCCGTTTCTGCTACTACTGCGTCTGCTATTTCCCGCTCACGGATACCGTTAAGGTGTACCGGCAGGACCAGCAGCATCCGTCCATCACGTTGGGCGGGGCCGGGCTGGATTGCCCCGATTGGACAAAACCATGATGACGAAGAGGATCTCCCCAAAAACAGGGCGCCGCGGCTTCTCTCTGCTGGAGCTGTTGGCCGTCATGTCGATTATGGCGATGCTGACGACCTTGGCGGTGACCAGCTATTTTTCGGCCATTCGGAGCATGACGAGGCGCAGCGCGGTCAAGCACCTCGTCAACACGCTGATCCTCGCCCGCCAGCGGGCCTGCATGGAAGGTTCCCGCATCAGCGTGGTTATCTTCAATGAGGTCACCGGGGCGGAAAACACGGACGTGACGCCATCGTATGTCATGTGTAAAGAGATCGGGCAACTGACCTTTGTGAGCGGGGATGACTTAGTCGACGAGTTCACGGAAATCGACCGGATGTTTGGCACCAAGGGCTACGGGGCGAATTACAAGGGCAGCATGAAGCTCTACAATCTGGTGCTGGGCGGTTGGTCGCAGGTGTTTCCGTGGGTGCAGCCGTACCCTTGGATAGGTGGCAATAAGGGATTGAATAGCCGCCGTTCGGCGTCAGGCAACCCCAAAATGACCCCGGCGGAGAGAAGCGGCGGCTATTCGCTCAATGTCTTCGAATTTAGAGTCAACAGCAATGTGAAGAACCTTAACGAAGCGACCTGGAACGTCGGCGACGCCTATGGCATCGAGGTGGCGCCCCCCGGCTCGCTGCCGCGCAACTTCTGCTTCACGTCGTTGCAGAGCGACGCAAAGAAGGTGCTCACCATCACGTTTCAACCGGACGGGACGGCTGTGTTCAGCGCAGGTGGCATGGTGAAGATCAGCGAAACGCAGCCACCCCAAAAAAGCAACGCCATTGAGGTGAAGTCCGACGGTTCTATCAATTTCAACGAGGATTGGAACTGACCGCATGCATACCCAACACAACAGGTCCGGCTTCTCCCTGATGGAGGTCAACATGGCGGTTTTCGTCATGGCCATCGGCGTTTTGAGCATGGTCGTTCTCTATCCTCTCGGCTTGCGCGAAAGCACGCAGGGGCAGGCGGATCTCAAGCAGTCGATGTTCGCGGACGATGTGCTGAACCAGGCCGTGGCGGCCGCGTCTCAGACCAACATCACCTGGTCCGAGTGGTCGTCATGGAAGGGGATATACCACGTGGCCGGGCCTACGATCGAGTTGAAGAGCAGGGACTCCGTGCCCGGTTTTATTCGTTCTAAGTTGAACCTATCGGACGGTTACTCGCAGTTGTCCGAGAATACGCACTACAAAATCGCCTGCTGTCTGGTGCCGGGCGCCTCGGACAAGATAATGGGAATCATGGTTCAATCGACGGATTTGTACAAGACGATCAGCGCCTACACGCAGTTAACCAACAATCCGATCTACTATGCGGAAGTCATGTTTCAGGGCGACCCGACGAGGTGAAAGAAGTTCTTGAGTGCGTGCGTTCATTAGTCCATTAGTGATCCCGCCCGAAAGGTATTTTGATGAAAACGCAAGGAAAAGGAAAAGAGGACCGCAGGGCCGGTTTCTCGATGATCGAGGTGCTGGTCGCTTCAACCATTCTGGTGGTGATCGTGATGATGCTGTCCATGCTCTTCCAGCAGACGAGCTTGGCGTGGCGCACGGGCGTCAAGCGGGCCAGCGGCTATATGCAGATCCGCTCCGCGCTCGGGGCCATCCAGCGCGACGCTTCGGCCGCGGTGGACGCGCGCACCCTGCCCGATGAACTCAAAACCAAGCTCGGGGGAGACGACCAACAGTTCCGCGGCAGCCTGAGTTTCTATACGTTGACTGGAACGGGGAAAGGCACGGCGGCAGACCCTGCCATGCGGGCACCTAAATACATCACCTACAACATCAGCGGAACCCGTTCCGAAACCGCTTTGACCGCAGCAGGCGCCAAGCAGGTGAAGAACTCCAATGTGCTCGAGTTTGTGAAACCGACCAACAACAAGAATAGCCCCACGGTCACTTTTTCCGGTTTCGAGCCGAAGTTTGTAACCGACACAAAGGGACTGCCGCTGTACGTCACCGTCAAAGCTCAGGTCACCACCACCGGCAATGCCCTGGACATCGGGGCTGCTTCAGCGGGCCCGGACAAGACCTGGGGCACGGCGGACGATATCAAAACGTGGGTGGATACGAACTAGGATCTGTGGAACGAGGAGTTTGGCATGAGAAATCGAGACCTCCCTCTAAAGGACCGACGGGCAAGCAGGGCCTTCACGCTTGTCGAGATGCTGGTCGTGGTCGGCATGCTCGGCATTCTGATGGGCGTGGCGGTCTCTGGCGTCGGACAGGCGCGGAGCCGGGCTAAAGTCGCAAAAGCCAATGCCGAGGTGCGCGAACTGATCAACGCCTGGCTCTCTTACGAAGCCGCATTCGACGATTGGCCGGTTCAGGTCAAAGGAACGGATATCGATGCCACAGACTCGAACATGAAAGAGTTGCTCGGCCAAAATCAAAGCAAAACCGTGTTTCTGAATGCGCAGATGGTTAACGGCGCTTTCCGCGACCCTTGGGGCACCCCGTACCGTTTCCGGATTCTGAGCGAAGCGAGACAGAACGAGGCATCCGAGGATTTCGGCGCTGCCATCACCTTCCCCAACCGCCACCGGTTTCCGAGGTAGGGGGCCTCCGCCCGAAGGGATCACTACGAAACACGCGAAAAGGATTCTTGAGTTTCGTAATTCAACTGCTCTTTCCAGGATAAACGATGAAAACAATTTCCAAAACCACCACCCAGCGCGGGTCGGCGCTGCTGATCGTGCTCGGCTTCCTCAGCTTCATGCTGATCAGTGCCGTGTCTTTTGCGGTCTACATGCGTATCGAGCGGCAGGCATCTTCCAACTACCGTCACTCGGTCACCGGGCGGCACCTTTTGAACGCCTCCCTGTACCGGGCCATCGACGAGATCGACGCGGAGCTCCGGAATGAGAAGGTCAGTGGCGTTGACCGTCCGATCAAGTTTCCCGACTGGCCGGGGCGGACCAAACCTTCAGCGGTGGGCAACGGTTCGGAAAATGCTCAAGAGGCGCGCGTTTTGTCGCTGGAGGCGCTGAGCTTCATACCCGGCATCTTTGTGAACGACGTCCGCCGGTATGCGGTCACAAACCGGGCGGATGCGGTGTCGGGGCTCAGCTCGCAGGAGAAGGTATCCTATTTGGGCACCAAGTGGCGCAAACTCAGCATGCCGGTGGCCTCCATCGCCGGCGGCGAGAACGCCTTCGAGGAGGCGGTGGTTGGCCGCTACGCCTATGTGTGCGTGAACCTGTCCGACATGCTGAACGTCAATGTCTGCAAGGCCGCCGTACGCGACGGGTCCACCAACCGCGTCGGGATCGGCTACCTCTTCGGGCCCAATACCGACGCGTTGCGAAAGACCTTTGATGACAACTACAGGACCCTAGACAAACACTACGAAACCTTGCAGGACTTCTACGCCTGTATGTTCGCGCGCAGGGACGCCACGTTTGGCAGCCCGTACCATGAATACCTGACCGCGGGCAACAACGCAAACGCCGACGCGCCGTTCGATGATGCCGTCAAACACGTTCTGGTCACAGACGGCAGGGTCAAAGCCCAGCCGGCGTCGGCAAATGCGTGCAATATTTTCCAGCAGCAACCCATCGCGCAGAGCGTTCTAGATGCCGCACAGCCGCTCGGCACGATTTCCATGCAAAGCAACTTTCAGACGGCGCTGGGGACTGCGCTCGCAGGGCATCTCGTCACCGGGGCGAACCTGACGGACTGTTTCCCCGCGATGCTCGCCGACTATCTCGACGAGGACAGCATCCCCAAACAGCTCAATATACCATCCGTCGAGATGGTGCCGATGATCAGCCAGATTATGGCGTCGGCGCTGATGACACCCGCTCTTAAGGTGACGACCGACCCGAACTCCCCGGCCGCTCCCGCAACGCCTGTTCTGATATACTCTTTGGACCTCATACCTTTTGGACCTCAAGCGACGATGCTAGACGTAGAGGTCGTCTGGCCTTTCAAAAATATGTCAGACCGTCCGCCGCCGCCAGACTACACAGTGGAAATCTTGGCCTACTTTAAGGTCAACAAAGTCCACAGCCCACAGAAATCGGGCGATTTTAACGAACAGCCTAGCGAGGCAAACGGGTATTACAAGTTTACGGGTACGGCCATTGCGCCAAGCTTCGCGGGTAAGAACGATAACAATCAGGCCGAATGCTACAAAGCAAAGAAGGTTTTGTTGACGGCCCAAGGGCAGACAACCATTCCCATTATCAACAGTAAGGGCGACATATTGACTCCGGGCTTTGTGAAGGATAAGCCGATCAGTGTCTCGCTGATTGTTTTCGCGCGAGTCAAGCTCGGCAACGTGTATGTCGACAGCGCCCCGCAGATGCTACCGTTCCCCCGCGCGGGCGGGCTGTCAGACGACCTCGAATTCGTAGCAACACAGAATAAGATATTCTTCCAAACGGTGGCCTCTCCACCGATTGAGCCTGACATGGCGGTGCCCGCCGGCCCCAATGGGAGGCCATTGCCCTACGAGTGGTCAAATTTGGAAGTTCCCGATCCCCGTTTCAATTATTTGGCTTCCAATTGGGTTAAGATCACACCAACGGCCGCAAATGCGATTCCGGACGGTGATTTCAACTCCGTGAAACAAGAGCTATTGGGCAAGGAAGGGCGCGACGGGGACATCTACATGTCGGTCTCGAACGCCGGCAAACTGCAGTCGCCCGGCGAGCTGGGCTTCATCGTGCGGCCGTTCAAATACAGTTTGACTGGAAATTCCGTCGATTTCCGCACGCAGAATACGGCCGCCCAAAGCGATGACCATGATGCCATGTTCCGCACCATCCGCATCTACGATCACGGCGATCCGTCCGATAAGAAATACCGTGAACATGATAAGATCTACGAGAACTTTACGGCTCAGAATCTGGACGGCACGGTGGCTGGCTCGCGCGTGAACCCGCTGTCCGACGTGACCAACGTTCTTGTGGCGGCGGTGGAAGACACGCCTGTCGACTACTGGTTTGCCTCGCAGAATGCGCAGACAGCCTCTACGATCATGCAGCGCAACACATTCAACAAAAAGTTCAACACTACGGACTGGAAAAATTTCATGGAGGCGTGGACGCTGTGCCTGATGAACGTCAAAAGAACAGCGGGGATCAACACGGCGTTGAACATCGGCTTGCCGGACGTGTATGCTGATATGGACAAGTTCGGCTGGTATTCCGGAAGCGATCTGGGGCATGGGAATGACCAGAAGCAAGTTTTCACCCCCTCGGGGTACAGCGTGGCAGGCGTGCCCGCGACCCTTTCCAACCCGCTTCACGAGATCGACCGCAAGATGCTTTATTCCTTCTCGTTGGACTCCTTCTCTGACCGGCAGCAGCTTTTCCTGTACATCTTGCGGGCCGAGTCCACCGTGCCGTCGTTCGGCGGAGGTCAGCAGGAAGGCGGGATGAAGTCACTGGCTGGCGGCCGCGCGGTCGCCTTGGTCTGGCGCGACCCCTATCCGACGGGGTACGAAAAGACGAGCGGCTCCTTCCTGCAGAAAGACTGGTATCAGGTAGGCAACAACAGACGCTTGTCGCCGTGGTATCAGGTGAACGTCAATCGATACGAAGATACCCTCGAGGAGGCCTCCGATGTCGATCCGACGATGCCTCCTGTCGGGCGCTCACTGGGTTTCCACGAACACAGTATCCTGTTCTTCAAGCAGTTGGACGACTAGAGATCCAGTCTAGGCGGACGCGCCTGCAAGCCTTCCTGATGCGAAGGCCCAGGTCAGGTTGTAGCCGCCGCAGGGCCCGTCCAGATCCACGATTTCCCCCGCGCAGGAAAGGCCGGCAATCCGCTTGCAGGCGAGCGTGCCGGGGTCGAGTTCGCCGAGCGCCACGCCGCCGCGCGTGAGCATGGCGCGGTTCCAGCCGTCTGTCCCCGTCACCTGCAGCGGCAGGTCCGCGCAGGCTGCGGCCAGCGCTTCCAGCGAACTTTTCCGCGCGCGCGCGGCGGCCGTCTCGGCCAGCCCCGTCAGCGCGCACAGCGCTGCGGCCAGCGCGCGCGGAAGTTCGCCCGCGAGCAAGTTGTGTAGCGCGCGTCCGCCGCGCGCCTGCCGCCACCCTTCGAAGAGAGCCACCCACTGTGCTGCCGAGCGCTCGGCGATGAAAGAGACCCGGACGGGGACGAAAGGGGGGCAGAGGTCGGAGGCCGGAGGTCGGAGGTCGGGGATGCGGGCGGCATCCTGCCCGGTCGAGAGTCGCGCGGCAATCTCGCCGGAGAGCGCGAGCGCGGGCGGGCCGCTGATGCCTTTGTGCGTGAAGAGGAGCGGCCCGGTGAGGAACTGCTTGGGGGCTCCCTTGACATCCAGGCGCAAGCCTGCCTGTTCCAGCACGATGCCTGCGAGTTCGGCGGGCCAGGTCTCACGGGTGACGAGCCCGGCAAGGGCGGGGACTGGCGTGACGACCGACAGGCCGGCCGCGCGGGCCAGCGCGAAACCGGAGCCGTCGGAGCCCAGGTCGGGATAGCTCTGTCCGCCTGCCGCGAGGATCACGCGCCGCGCACGCAGGGTGCCGCAGGTCGTTTCGACCGCGGTGACGCGCAGGGCAGGGGCGTCCCGGCCGTAAGGTTCGCCTGTTGGCGCGTTTTTCTCCACCACGAGGCGTATCGCGCGGACGCCGCAGCGGATTTCGGCGCCGCGGTCACGCGCGGCTTTTTCCAGCGCGGCCAAAACGTCGGAAGCTTTCTGTGAGACGGGAAAGATGCAGCCGTCCGGCTCTTCGCAGGTCTCCACGCCCAGCCGGCGAAAGAAGTCGCGGATCGCATGGGGCGGAAAGGCCTGCAAGGCGGGCGCCATGAAACGGGCCTGGCGTCCGAAAACCGCCATGATGCCTGCCGCGTCGGTCGCATGGGTGAGGTTGCAGCGGCCGCCGCCGGTCGCTAGGAGCTTGCGGCCTGGCACTTTCAGACGGTCGATGACCGTTGTGTTTCCGGTCAAGTGACAGGCGGCCATCAAACCTGCGGGCCCGCCGCCGATGATGAGGGTGTCCATAGAAGGCTGTTAGCTGTAGGCTATTAGACTGTTAGGCCGTAGGCTATTAGGCCGAGAAGAAACGCCGGATAAAATAAGGAAAAAACCGAAAGAGGTAGCTACTGCCTAACAGCCTACAGCCTAAACACCTAACAGCCTGTTCCCCGGCTAGCGCTGCTGCTCTTCAGCGATCAGGGCGAGCATGCGGTTCAGGACCGCAGCCGTATCGTTCTGATACTTGGCGATACTCTGGCACATGTTGACCATTTCCGCACACCGGTGCAGCGTGGTAATGCGGGACTTCTCGAGTTCCGTGCGCCGGGCCTTGATGTTGGCGATGGTTTCTTCCAGTTCGACGGCCCGCTGCTCGCTTTTCATGAGCATGCGTCGCGTCTGGAAAAGCTGGGAAAGCAATTCGCCGGCAGAAAGATCGAGGTCGTCGATCTTCATGTTGTCGGGGATCGGCACCAGCACGGGCTTGCCGCACTCGATGCAGGCGATCTGCAACCCGGCCCCGCGATAGTCGATCGCGAGGTTGTGGTGGCAATGCGGACAATCAAAGACGATATCCGTTGCCCGGATATCATCGCTACCCTCAGTGCTCTGGGGTACAGTCTCTTCAGTCGGATCGTTATTCATACAAACCCCACTTCTCAGGCGAAGGTCGCTGCACACGCTTCCGATTGCCGCTTGTGTTTCCCACGCCTCAGGCCTTGACGACCTTGCCCTGCTTGATACAGGAGGCGCAGACCTTCATGCGGCTTACGCTGCCATTGCTGGCTTTGGCGCGGACGTTCTGAACGTTCGGCATGAAACGGCGTTTCGTGATACCCGTCGTGTGCAAACCGATGCCGCCTTTGTACTTGGCAAGACCGTGACGGACAATCGTGTTACCCGCCATCGGACCCTTACCGCAAATATCGCAAACTTTGGACATGACCATCTCTCCTTAAGAAAAGGGTGGATATCATAACAACTCCATCCGTCTCGAACAAGGGGAAACGGAAACTTTCTTCATCCCTCATACGGAGCCGATGAACCAGCCGTAATGTGTTTAAAACATATCACGCGGCGGTGAGAAAATCAAGCGCGGTCAAGTCATTGGTCATTAGTCATTGGTCATTGGGAAAAAGTCGGAGATCACGCAGTAAGCGGAAACGTTTCAGGGGACTATACCTTAAAGCAATGACGTTTTGCGCCAGAGTCCCGTAACACCCGTGACTAATGACCAGTGACTAATGACTCGTTCCCACTGACCAGTGACTCTTTCCCAATGACTATCGCGGCAGGTTAGCGGCGGCCAGCGACTGAGTGAGCGCCCCCAAAGCTTGGGTAAGCGCCAGCCCGAACGCGGTTGCCGGCGCGGATTTATCCAGCGCGTCGAATTCGGCGCGGCCGGTTTTCTCGGCTGAGAACAGGACGGTGAAAGCGGGCGCGCGCTCGTCGAGCACCAGCAGCCGCAGCGTCACAACGGCGGCGGGCTTGGCGCCGGTGAAATCCAGATAGAGTTCGCTGACGACGCCTTCGAGGCCGAGCGGGGGCAGCTGTCTCTTATACACATCT
>CAYSXF010000045.1:0-2502 GCA_964434815.1 uncultured Lentisphaeraceae bacterium | reverse complement strand
GTTTCGGACGATGCGTCATAGACGGCTGAAAAAAGGCGGCTCTCCTCCAGATAGCGGGCCGTCTGGACGCGGATCAGGTCGCCAGGTGACGCGATCCATGTATTGTAGAAGTCGCTGACGAACTCTCCGCCCGGACGGTGGATAATGAACGTGTGGGCGTCGAACGGCGGCAGGGTGCGGAAGGATCGGAACTTGAGCGCGGCGAAGCGCGTCGCTTGCGGCGAGGCCGGCGCGGCGACGGGGATGAACGAGCGTTTTTGTGCGGCCGCCTGCTGCGTGCGGCTTGAGGAGAAGCAGCCGGTTACGAGCAACAGGATGCCGGCGGCGCGGATCAGAGAGACGTTAATTTTCATGGTGTTCCTCTTGTTTCAGGCAAGGGTGCGGGCGGGGTGCTAAAGAGCAGGGCCGAGGGGTTGGCGCGCACGTCGGAAACGATCTGGTCCAGGCTGGCAGAGGCGCTGCGCAGATTCTGAATCAGTTCGGCGAGGGCGTTCTGCTGAGACAGCGCGGTGCGGTTCAGCGCCTGCGCGGTCTGGTTGAGGGCGGTGACGGTCTGCTCCACTTGTCCGCCCGAGTTGGTTGCGACGCCGTTGAGGGTTTCGGCAAGGAAATTGGCCCGCTCGGCCACGGACTGGACGGAGCGCACAAAGGGGGCGAGCTGGGTCTCGACTGTGGCTGTGATGCGGCGGGCGCTGCCAGCGGCGGCGCCGATATCGGAGGGGAACTTAGCCAGCTCGGGCGAGGAGACAAGCTGCTTGAGTCCCTGGTTGGTCACGCGGAGTTCCGAAAGAAGGGTGGTCGCCTCCGAGCTGAGCTTGGCGACGTCCACGCCGTCCAGCTTCTTTTGGACGAGCGAAAGGGTGGCGAGCAATTTGTCGCCGAGCGCCTGGATGTCGATTTCATCCAATTTGATAAAGACGTTGTCCATCGCCTTCTTGAACGTAAACATGGTGCTGGGAGACGAGGGGATGTAGGGGTTATTGGGGCTCCAGGAGAAGGTCAGCGGCTGCTCGGGCTTCTGGTCGGATCGGTAGTAGTCAAGCTCGAGGAACGAAAGGCCCGTGACCCCTGCGGCGGCGAGCTTGACGCGCATGCCGTCTTTGACGAGGCGCGCCAGAAAAGCCGACGGGAGATTATTCTTAAGGGGGGTGAATTTATCGGGGTCGAACGCCATCACCACGAGAACCTGGTTGGCGCCATTGAGGGTTGTTTCTCCGGTGGCGCGCTTGCCGTATTCGCTGAAGACGAAGCCGATGCGGCTCACCTCGCCCACAGGGACGCCGCGGTATTTGACGGGCGAGCCGATGTCCAGCCCGGTGACGGACTCGCTGAAGTAGGTTTCGGCAAGGACGACCCTCTTGCCGAAGACGCGGGCGCCGGCGATGCCGATCACGATCAGAAGGAGCGTGAAGCCGGATAGGACAAAGAACCCGATTTTCGCATAGTTGGCTTTGTTTTCGTTCATGAAGATGCCTCTCTGTTGAAAAAGGCGCGGACCGTCGCGTTCGGCGGCCGGTCGCGCAGCTTGGCGGGATGGCCTTCCGCCAGGATGCTCCGGGTCTGCTTGTCGAGCATGATGCAGCGGTCGGCCACCGCGAAGATGCTGGCCAGCTCGTGGGTGACCATCACGAACGTAATGCCCTGCGTGTCGCGCAGGCGCAGGATCAGATGGTCCAGCCCGGCCGACGTGACGGGGTCCAGCCCGGCCGAGGGCTCGTCGAGGAAAAGGATCTCCGGATCCAGCGCGAGCGCGCGGGCGATGGCCGCACGCTTTTTCATGCCGCCGCTGATGTCGGAGGGGAAATAGCCGGAGAACGGTTTGAGCCCGACGAGGTCGAGCTTCATCTCCGCCACCAGATTACGGGCGTCGCCCGGCAGGTCGGTGAACGATTCCAGCGGCAGGCAGACGTTCTCGAGCAGGGTCATGGAGCCGAACAGCGCGCCGCTCTGGTAGGTGACTCCGAAGCGGCGCATGGCGCGCTCGCGTTCGCCCTGCGTCCCGCCGGAGATGCGGTCGCCCATGATGCGGATTTGGCCGCTGAGGGGCGGGTTGAGGCCGATGAGGTTCTTCAGCAGCGTGCTTTTGCCGCATCCCGATCCGCCGAGGATCACGAACACTTCGCCGCGGCGCACGGTGAACGAGATGTTCTCGAGCACCGGCGCTCCGTTGTAGCCGGCGTCGACGCTTTCAACTTGAATGACGGTTTCGCCTTGCATGGTCACATTCCGAGCACGTAAAAGAGGACGGCGAAGAGGCCGTCGAACAGGGTTATCAGGATCAGGCTTTCCACGACGGCGGCGGTCGCCGCCCGGCCAACGCCGTCGGCGGTGCGGGCGGTCTCGAGGCCGTTGGCGCAGCCGACGAGGCCAACGAGCAGACCGAAGACGGCCGCTTTGAGAAGCCCCATCAGGATGTTGCTCAGCGTGGACGCCGCGATCACATGGTGCCAGTAGGTCACGGCGGGTATGCCCATCCCGGTGAGCACGACCAGCCCGCCCAGC
>CAYSXF010000044.1:0-12101 GCA_964434815.1 uncultured Lentisphaeraceae bacterium | reverse complement strand
TGGAGACCTTGAAGGCCTCGGAGACGCCCCCGATCCACTCCTGCTGCGGCAGGGTTTTGAGAAAATTGAAATCATCGATCACCGCGAACGGCGGGGCGAAAGTGCCCGCGAAATTCTTCGCGCCGCCCTCGTTCATGCCGTTCTTCACGCCGACGCCCGCATCGTTCTGCGCAAGCACGGTGGTGGGGATGCGCACGAAGCGCAGGCCGCGGTGGACGAGCGAGGCGGCGAACCCGGCCATGTCGAGCACGCTGCCGCCGCCGACCGCGACGACGTAACTGTGGCGGTCGAGGTGTTCCGTACCCGCGTCGGTCATGATCTCGCGCACGCCGGCCCAGCCGTTCTTGGCGTTCTCGCCGCCCGGCACGAGCAGGGGTTTGCGCACGAGGTTCAACACGCTGCGGTGTGCGCGGAAATAGCGATCGACCTGACGGAGCAGTCCCGGCACAGCGTCCGCAAGGCCCGCATCCACCACCACCAGTGCGCGCGCATGCGTGCCGCTCCTGTTTTTCGCGAGGATATCCGCGAGCGTGGCGTTCTCCGGCGCGAACACATGGTGCGTAAAGCAGACCGGGTAGCGGAACGGAACTGAGAATTTCTGAAGGATCGTTTTCATTGTCTTTCGCTCTCTTCCGCCCTGAGCAACCATTTCCAAGCGGGCACTACTTCTATATCCCCTGCCGGTGTCTGGATCTGGGCCTCCTCGTCTTGGGTCACGATGAGTCTCCTTGTTGTCAGGCATCGCTTGGACAGTTTCAGCAGCGCATCCGTCTCCCGCTCTTTTGTTTCGGGATCGGTCAGGCTGGTGCAGACCTGAACCGCCAACTGACGGTCCGGCACGACAAAGTCGACCTCGATTCCGTTGTGGTAGTAAAACACGCCGTCCCCGTAGCGTTTTCTGAGTTGAATCGCCACCAGATTCTCGAGCAGCGATGCGACCGGATCGAGCAGGAACAAGTTGAGTATCCCGTTGTCCACGAAGTAATGCTTCTTGTTGCTTTCGCGGTCGGCCAGTTTGGCGGAGTAGTTCTCCAACGGGAAAATCAGCCAGGATTCTTTCAGATACCCCAAGTAATCGATCACCGTATCCGTGCTGATGCGCTTGCCGGATGCCGAGACGACATGCGCCAGCCTGTTGAACGAAGACGGCTGCTTCACGCTCTCGGCCAGTTTGCGCACCAGAACGCGTAGGGCAAAATCATTTCTGATCTGATAACGGCTGACGAGGTCACCGAAAAAAATCTTCTGATAGAGGTTGCTGAGCCATTCGCGTTTTCCCGACACATGGACCAACTCCGGCAGCCCACCCGCCCGGAGATAGGTTTCAAACGCTTTCACCAGCCGGCCGCGCTCCCGAAACCGCGCGTTTTTTTCAGCCGCATCAATCCCCGATAACGTCAGATATTCCGGGAACGAACACGGATACACGGGATGCACCATAAACCGCCCGCCCAGCGTGGTGGCGATTTCCGTGCTCAGCATTTTCGCGTTGCTGCCCGTGACATAGACGCGGTATTTGTGATCGGCCAACCGCCGCACGAACTTTTCCCAGCCGGGAACGAGTTGGACCTCGTCCAGAAAGAAGATAGGACGGCAGTCGAACATTTCTTCGTAACACGTTTTAATGCGCTCCAACAGCTCCGTCTCCAGCCCCGGCAACCGGTCGTCCTCGAAATTGAAATAGAGGATCTCCTCGGAGGCGTGGTCCGCCCTCAACAGCTGCCTGATCCGCTGGAACATCAGGTACGACTTGCCTGCACGCCGCAAGCCGACGAAAACATAATTCAGCGCGTCCTCAAACACATACGGGCGAGGTACCAGCTCCACCTGCACGGCGTAGCGCTGATACTCGGCGATCATGAGTTTGAGGGCATCTTTGTCCATTTAAATTGTCTTTCATATTCGATAAAACACTCAGATATTATCGAATATACTCGACGGAATCAAGCATATCGGCTAGGGCTTTTCACGCTAGCCAGGCACGCAGCTCTTGGGCGAGGTCAAGCAGCGACTCGGCCTTGAGCGGCAGCGTGGAGACGAGCGCGGTCTCGCAACCCGCGCCGGCGAGGCCGTGCGTACCCTTGACCTTCGAGGTGTCAAGGCTGACGCTGAACGGCGTGCGCCCGAAGAAGAGTTCGCAGGGATCGTAGCCTGGCTTATTGTGGATGTCGACGTGGCTGGCGTAGTCCGGCGCTTCGCGGTCGTTCCGCCACCAGGGATAGGCGAACCACGCGCCGGGCTGCGCGACCAGCAGAAGGTCGCCCGCGTGCGGGTGATCAACGCCCAGCGCAACCTGCTGCGTGCGGCCGAGCACCTGCGCCACGCCTTCGAGCGAACGCAGAGTCTCGGCGACGCGCGGCAGGGCTGCGGGGTCGAAGCAGGAGACCATCGCGATCTGGTGATCGACCAGCGCGAAGGCCCGGCTCTGATAGAAATCGGGGTAGCGCATGCCGCGCACGTCGCGTACAGAGAAGAGCCCCGCGTCGCGCAAGGCGAGATTCGGGAATATAGCGCCTCGCGTGACGCCGGTGATCGCGTAGTCGCCGAACGCGACGGCCTCATACCCGTTAGCGCTTGCTGAGGAAATTAGTTTTTCGAGTTCATGGCGAACCGTTTCGAGCGCCTTAGCCGCCTTCGGGTGGTCTGGGCCGAAGCGCTGGAGGTCGTAGTCCAAACCCGGCAGATAGGCGATGCAGAGATCCGGCGCTTCGGGCGCGGCGAGCAGGCGGGCGACAGCGTCGGCGATCCAGTCCGAACTCTTGGTCGAGGCGAGCGGCCCCCAGTACCGGTGCAGGCGGAAGGGCCGGCCCGCGCCGTGCGTCAGCCGCGCATAGAAATCGAACGGCTGGCTGTAGCAGCCCATGATCATGCCGCCGCCGTGCGTGTGGATCGGCGCGGGAGAGACAAGCTGATCGACGTTTTCGCCGAGGCTCTGCTGGAGAAAAGCGAGCGCAACGGTGCCGCCGCGGTTGCGGAAATGTGCCCAGATGCGCTGGCCTCGGACGAGCCCGGACGACTGCTCCCAGAACCAGGGTTTACGGAGTGTGGGATCGAAAAAGCCGTTCGCGACCATGCCGTGACCGGAGGGTGGCAAGCCTGTGCGCAGCGTCGCCTGCGCCGTGCAGGTGAGCGCGGGGAAGACCGGCTGGAGGGCTCGCACGGCAAGTCCGCCGATCTCACGCACGCCATGGTGTGTGGCGAAGTCGTAGCCGAAACCAGCGGTCTGTATGACGAGCAGCTTTTTCATGCCAGAACAGCGGAGCGTCAGTGCTCAGGTTTTTCCCAGAGGAAGCCGGTGAGCGGCGAGGAGGCGTCGGCAGAGGCGCGCGGCGCGCGCGGGCCGGCGGCCAAAGCCTCCTCGGCGGCTTCGACGGCTTTGGCGAAGGCCTTGGCCATGCCCACGGGGTCGGCGGCGGCGGCGATCGCGGTGTTGATGAGCACGCAGTCCGCGCCGAGTTCGATGGCCGCTGCCGCGTGGGAGGGCATGCCGAGTCCGGCATCGACCACGACGGGCACGCGGGCGTTGGCCACGATGATCTCGAGCATGTCGCGCGTGCGGATGCCGAGGTTGGAGCCGATGGGCGCGGCCAGCGGCATGACGGCGACCGTGCCGGCCTCTTCCAGGCGCTTGGCGAGCACGGGGTCGGCGTTGATGTAGGGCAGCACCTTGAAGCCCTCCTTCACCAGCACCTCCGCGGCTTTGAGGGTTTCGATGGGGTCCGGCAACAGGTGGTGCAGATTGGGCGTGAGTTCGAGCTTGATCCAGTCGAAACCGCCCGCCGCGCGCGCAAGCCGCGCAATGCGGATCGCCTCTTCGGCTGTGCGCGCGCCGCTGGTGTTGGGGACGATCACCACTTTGCCGGGGTCGAGCTTGGAGATGAGCGGGTCGCCTTCGGGGTTCTTGTCGAGGTCCACGCGGCGCAGCGCGACGGTCACGAGCTCAGAGCCGGAGGCCTCGATGGCCTTCCGCATAAGCTCGTGCGAGCCGAACTTGCCGGTGCCGATGAAGAGGCGGGAATGAAAGGTGCGTCCTGCGATGATGAGTGGGGTCATAACAAGTTAGGAGTTAGAAATGAGGAGTTAGGAGTTAGAATCGCGTAGGGGTGGACCTGTGTGTTCGCCCGTCAGCCGCCGCCGACGAACTGGATGATTTCGATCTGGTCGTTGGCTGCGACAGGCGTCGTCGCAAAGGCGGAGGGAGAGATGATGAGGCCGTTGAGTTCGACGGCTTTTTTAGCGGCCTTCACGCCCAGTGCCTCAAGTAGCTGTGAGAGGGTCTTCGCTTCGCCGAGCGGTTTCGGTTTCCCGTTGACTGTGACCGTCATGTCGGACATCCTTGCGATTCGCGCACCGAGTGTCCGGGGCCGGTGCCGACGGGGCGATCGAGGGCGGCGAGGCGGCCGCGGACACAGATGGCGCAGGCTGCGCCGTCCTCGTCCACGCACGGCTTGTTGGGATAGAGCTGATACAGGCGGCGGTATTTGCCCGGCGTCACGTTCGGCATGAAGACGTTGGCTCCGCGGACAAGCACGCGGTTGCGGCCCTCTTCCTCGAGCGCGTCGAAGGCTGTGGTGGCGGGGATGTGGGCCATCGGATTGAGGAGACGCAGCAGGGAGATCGTCTTGTAGTAGACGCTGCGGTCTTCGAGCAGCGGCTTCTCGGCGAGCGGCGTGTCGGGATGGGAGAGGAACGGCCCGCAGCCGATCATGTCGAGCTTGAGCTGCGTGGCGAAAAGGATGTCGTTGGCAATCATTTCCAGCGTGGATCCGGGCAGGCCGATCATGAAGCCGCTGCCGACCTGGTAGCCGAGTTCGCGCAGGTCCGTGAGGCACTGCACGCGGTGCTCGAAGGTCTCATCCGGGTGGATCGCGGAGAAGAGGGCGTTGGAAGTGGTCTCGAAGCGCAGCAGATAGCGGTCGCAGCCCTCGGCCTTCAAGAAGGCGAGTTCGTCGCGCGTGCGGACGCCGACCGAGAGCGTGACGGCCAGCTCGGTTTCGCTCTTGATGCGGCGCAGGATGTCGCCCAGGACCTCAGCGGTGAAAAAGGAGTCTTCGCCGGACTGCAAGACGACGGTGCCGCAGCCCCAGCGCTGGGCGTTCTTGGCTGTCTCGACGATCTCGTCCACGGTCATGCGGTAACGAGCGACGTTGTCGTTGTCGCAGCGGATGCCGCAATACCAGCAGTTGTTCTTGCAGACGTTAGAGAATTCGATGATGCCGCGCAGATGCACGGTGTCGCCGACGCTCCTGCTGCGCAATGCGTCAGCGGCGCTGTAGATCAACTCGCACGCCTTGCCCTGCGCCTTAAGAAGGGAAGCCAGTTCAGATGCTTGCGGCGTGTGGCCTTTCAGCAGGCAGTCGAGGTGTTTTTGAGTGGCGATCATCGCGAAAAAATCCTTTTAAACGCGATTATAACGCATTTTCGCATGCGCGGGAAGGCTGTTGCCGAACTCACTTCGCCTTCACATCGAAGCAGTACAGGTTCGTGTCATAGCGGACATAGAGCCGGCCATTGATGACCACCGGGTGGGACCAACTGTTGCCGGTTCCTGCGACCTGAACGCTCCCTTTCACCCGCGAGCCTTCTGCCGCCGGGTCGACCAGTGAGATTTTTCCGCCCTGGTCGGCGAGGGAGTAAAGCATGTTGTCCGCCCAGCAGACTTGGCCTGCGCCGATGCGTTCCTGCCATTTAGTCTCACCTGTTTTCAGGTCAGCGCACACCAGCGAGCCCTTGCCTTTGCCGTACACGAAGCCCTTCGCCACAACGTAGTTTCCGGGGTGGCAGGCGAAATCGTGCGTGGTCCAGGCGTCTTCGAATGTCCACTTGCCGCCCGTTTGGCTGACCTTCAGGCAGATGCCGCCTTTGTTGTAGCCGACGGCCCAGAAGAGATATCCGTCCGAGTAGGCAGGCGTGGGCGAATTGGCGACATTGCCGTTGGCGAAGGGATTGCGGTAGACCTCTTTGCCTGTCTTGGCGTCCACGACGATGAGCCCGCTCTGGGAGCCGTTGACGATGACGGTGCTGTTGTTTAGCGTGACCGGCACGCACGAACTGTAGCCGGCTGTGGCCTGCGCGTCGGACATCCACACGCTGCTTCCGGTCATCTTGTCGAGCGCCACGACCGCGTGCTGGCCGCCCGGCGTGACGATGGCAAGTTTGTCCAGGATGAGGACGCTCTCGGCGTATTGCCACCCGCCGACTTTGCCGCCTAGATCATGCCGCAGGTCGTGTTTCCACAGGATGTGTCCGTCCGCCGCGCTCTGGCAGGTCATCAGCCCGTCGCCGCCGGTCAGGTAGATACGGTTGCCGTCAACGGTCGGCGTGGCCCTTGCGCCGCCGTATTTGTTGTGGCTGGATTTAGGCCCCTGCGCCGCCCGCCATTTCTCCTTGCCGCTCATATCCAGGCAGATCAACATCTGGTTGTCGCCTTCGTTGCCGGTCGTGTAGACGCAGCCGTTGGCGACTGCCACCGAAGACCAGCCGGGGCCGATGGCCTCGTTCTTCCAGAGCAGGGCCGGCCCCGCAGGCGGCCACTGCTTCAGCAAGCCCGTGTCGGGGGAGCAGCCGTCGCGATTAGGCCCCAAGAAGCCGGGCCAGTCCGCGGCAAGGCAGGGCGCGGTCAGCAGGGCGGTCAACAGCAGGGCGGAGAGACGGGATACATTCATGGTGCGCTCCATTTCAACAAGAGGAATGGCGTGAAGTGTAACAGCGACCGCATGACCGCGCAATTCCAAAGCGGATTCACTGCGGGTTCACAATCCGCTTGAACCCGCAGCGGGCCGGGCTTATGATGCCGTCAACGTCTTGGATGGGCACGCAGACGAAAGGAGTCCCATGAGTCCGCTGATGCGAATAAGTGTCGCTGGCGCCGCGCTGGCAGCCGCTTCTGTACATGCGCTCGAGCCCGTTGACAAGGAGCTGATTCCCGAGGCCCGCGAGGTGTTGAACAGGCTCGAAGCTTCTTACGGCAAGAAGACGCTGGCCGGAATTTCCGGAACCAAGAACGCGGCGGCCATCCGCCAGGCGTGCGGCAAGGATGCCGCGATCATCGCCATCGACCTCTCCGGCTGGAACAGTCCGACCTGGGGCAAAACCTACACGCCGGTGGTACAGGGCTACGTGGACGACGCTAAGGCGTGGTGGCAGGCGGGCGGGATCGTCTCCATGCAGTTCCACTGGAAGCACCCGCTGAAGCCAGACGGCACGGCCTGGGTCGGCAAGCAGGGCAACAGCCCTCCCAGCGGCCCGTTCGACATGGCGGCGGCGCGCACGCCCGGCACGCCCGAGAACAGGGCCTTCATGTCGGATCTCGCGCGGCACGCCGACTACCTGAAGCAGCTTGCGGATGCCCGCGTGCCCGTGCTGTGGCGGCCGTTCCACGAGATCGACGGCGGCTGGTTCTGGTGGACGGACAAAGCGAATCCGGAGAACACCGCCGAGATGTGGCGCGTGATGTTCCGATATTTGGTGCAAGAGCGCAAGCTGCACAACCTGATCTGGGTCTACAGCGCGGCCCTGCATCCGTCTTCAGACGGCAAGGACTCAACTCAGGTGGAGTACCGCAAGCGCTTCTACCCCGGCGCAGCCTTTGTCGACATCTCCGGCATCGACATTTACCCCAACAGCTACTACGGCTGGGGCACGCCGCAGGAGGACACGTATCAGAAGGGGTTCGACATCATGACGCAGGTGACGCCGGGCAAGATGCTCGCGCTGTGCGAATGCGAGGCGATCCCTGATCCCGACGCGATGATGAAGCGCGGCCCGAAGTGGCTCTACTGCCTGCCGTGGTGGGGGCCGGGCAAGAGCCATCCCGCCGAGTGGGTCAAGAAGACCTATCTGCACGAGTTCGTCGTCACGCGCGACGAGCTTCCTGCCCGCGAATCACGCTAAACGCGCGCATTGAATAGCGCAATTTTGCTGCACGTGCGGATCAACCTGCGCCGACTGAGCTCTTTTCGAACACGGTTTGCCTTGGGCTGAGGGAAGTGATAATCTTTTTTTAATTTCTTATGCACGAATTATCCATAGCACAGGCGCTGGTTGAACAGGTCGAGGCGGTCGTTGCTAAAGAGCGGGCATCCCGCGCGGTCAAAGTGATGATCGCGGTCGGCGTGCTATCCGGCGTCGAGCCGGAGGCGCTGCACGGGGCCTTCCCGCTGGTGGCGGAGGGAACGACGGCGGAAGGCGCCGAGCTGGTTGTTGAGAAGGTGTCGGCGCGCGTGAGGTGCCTGGCGTGCGGACAAGAGTCGCCGACCGATATTTATTTTATGGGATGCGCGCAGTGCGGGTCACGCAGCGTCGAGCTGACGGCCGGACGCGAGCTGCACATCCAATCTGTTGAACTGATGACTGACGAAAGGTAGGTTGCTGATGTGCAAAGATTGCGGCTGCAGCGGGGTTGATCACGGTCACGAACACGAGCATGTCCATGACGGGCATTCACACAAGCACGGACATACACACGGGGTAGAGCACCCCCATGAGCATCTCCACCCGCATAGCCATCCGCATCTTGTGCCGGCGGTGGCCGAGGCGCGGACGGTGAGCGTGCAGCAGAAGATCCTATCGCGGAACGACGAGCAGGCCGCTCGCAACCGGGCCTGGCTGAGCGGGCATGGCGTCGTGGCGGTCAACCTGATTTCGTCGCCGGGCACGGGCAAGACCTTCTTGCTTGAGAAGACGCTGGAGGGGCTGCGCGGCAAAGTGGCGTGCGCGGTGATCACGGGCGACCAGCGCACCGACAACGACGCGCGCCGCCTGCAGGGCAAGGGCGCGCCGGTACGGCAGATCGAGACGATCAACTCCTGCCACCTCGACGCGGAGCAGGTGGGCAAGCTGTTGCCGGAAGTCGCGGGGAACGGCGTCAAGCTGCTCTTCATCGAGAACGTCGGCAACTTGGTCTGCCCCTCGGCGTTCGACTTGGGAGAGAATTTCAAAATCGCGCTGCTCTCGACGACCGAAGGCGAGGACAAGCCGGTCAAGTATCCGACGCTCTTCTCGACCGCGCCCGTGGCCGTGTTGACCAAGATGGACCTTGCGCCGCATCTCGACTGGAGCGCGGCGGCGTGTCGTACCGCCCTGCGGCAGGTTCGCCCGGGCGTGTTCATCTTCGAACTCAGCGCCAAGACCGGCCAAGGCATGGACGCCTGGCTGGACTATCTGGTTAAGCTGACGGAGTGAGGCGAAAGGGGAACGGGTATGAGGCTTTCATTTGTTGTCGCAGGGCTGATCGTTGCTAGCACGGCCTGGGCGGGGTCTTCGGTTTCGATGCGGTCGCTGCTGGAAGAGATGACGGATCGGGAGGCGGTTGCGCGTTTTCCAGACCCGTCGTTCACGTGCCGGCAGTTCGGCAGTTACGACCGCGGCTCGGTGGCGCCCGACAAACCGGGATGGTTCGCAAACGACGACCGCAGCCAGTTCCTGCGGGTCGAGACCAACGGCGTGCGCCGCGAATGCATGATGCTGGATGCGTCGGGGCCGGGCGCGATCGTGCGTTTCTGGGTGACGGTCGCGGGCACCGACGGTTCGGGCATTCTGCGCGTCTATCTGGACGGGTGCGAAAAGCCCGAGATCGAAGGCAAGGTGCTCGACGTGGTGAGCGGCGGCCTGCTCTGCGGAGAGCCGCTTTCGTCGTCGGTCTCGGTTAAGACGGAGTATCTGAAGCGCGGCCACAATCTCTACCTGCCGATCCCGTACGCCTCGCGCTGCGTTATCACCTATGAGAGCGCCACAGTCTTCAAAGGAGAGAACTTCTACTACAACATCGAGTGCCGGACCTATAGGAAGGGCACCCACGTGGAGACGTTCTCGCTGGCAGAGCTACGGCGCGACGGGGTGGCTGTGTCCGAACTGCGGCGAAAGCTGGCGGGATGCGGGTTGGGGCTGGAGGGGCTGAAGACCTGCCCGGTCTCGCTGGACGGCGTGATCGCACCCGGCCAGTCCGTGACGCACCGGATTGAGGGCTCCCGCGCGGTCCGGCTTCTCGCGATGAACCTGAACGGCGGTCGCGACCCGCAGGCGCTGCGTTCGACGGTGATCGAGATGAGCTTCGACGGCGAGCGGACGGTGTGGGCGCCTGCGGGCGATTTCTTCGGCACGGGCTACAAGCTCTCGCCGTACCGCATGTGGCACACGCAGGTGTCGGGGGGCGGGCTCATGGAATCGGCGTGGGTGATGCCCTTCAAGAAAAGCTGCGAGCTGACGCTGCGCAACTTCGGAACGAACGCTGTGACGGTCTCGCAGGGCGAGCTGGTGACAGCGCCGTGGCGTTGGGACAGCCGCAGCATGCACTTCGGCGCGGGCTGGACGGAGCTGAACCGGGTCTCGACCCGGACGAAGTCGGGCGACCACTACGACGTCAACTACGTGACGCTCGAGGGCGAGGGCGTGCTGGTCGGAACGGGCGTGACGCTCTTCAACACGGCGCGGACGTGGTGGGGCGAGGGCGATGAGAAGATTTTCGTGGACGGCGCGCCTTTCCCGACGCACATCGGCACGGGCTCAGAGGATTACTACTGCTACGCGTGGGGCAACGGGAACTTCTTCGAGCATCCCTTCGTCGCTCAGCCGGACGGCACAGGAGCGGGCTCGTACGGGCTCGTGATCAACCTTCGGAACCGCGCGCTGGACGCGATCCCGTTCCGCAAGCGCCTCCAGTTCGACATGGAGATGTGGCATTGGGCGGACACGGTGATCAACTATGCGCCAATCACCTGCTGGTATATGAAGCCCGGCGGCGCCGCGAACCGTATGCCGGAGCCGGCGTTGGCCGCTCTGCCCGTGGCGATGTCGCGGCGGGATATCATGCCGCTCACGTTACATCAAGAGGGCACGGTCGAAGGCGAGACCTTGGAGGCGGATGTGAGCCGCGGCCACGTGTCGGTGCAGGATCGGGAGAATGTCGGGTGGAGCGGCAGCAAGCAGCTTTGGTGGACGGGCGCGAAGCCCGGTGACACGGCGCGTTTGAGTTTCGGAATCGCCGAGGCCGGACGCTATGCGCTCAAGATCGCCTTGACCCATGCATCCGATTACGGTGTCTCGGATATCGGGCTCAATGGCCAAGAGCTTCTCAAGGGCTATGACGCCTACGCCGACAAATTGGAGACACTTCTCGTGGATGCTGGCATCGTGGAACTCAAGCAGGGAGAGAACGTGCTGACGCTGAAGATCACGGGAGAAAATCCCAATGCAAAACACGACAGCTATATGCAGGGCGTAGACAGGCTCGAGATTCGCAAGGTCGGAGCAGGAACGAACTGAGAGCGTGGTTGAGAAGTTTTAGACAGGATTAACAGGATTTACAGGATTAAGATGAGGACGCTGTTTCGTGTAAGTAATTGTTTCCTGAACAGATTTTCTGCTTAGCAAAACAATCCTGATAATCCTGTAAATCCTGTCCAAAAAAGGAAGGCGGTCTATGGAAGACGAAGCTCTGACACAGAAGATAATCGGATGTGCCATGACGGTTCACCGGACGCTCGGCCCCGGATTTCTGGAGTCGGTCTATCAGAGAGCGTTGGCGCATGAGCTCGTGAAGGTTGGACTCAAGGTCGTATGCGAGTATCCCATCAGAGTCATGTACGATGGAGTCAACGTAGGCGACTTCTCGGCGGACATGCTGGTCGAAGACCGCGTCGTGATTGAGAACAAGGTGTCGCGGCAATTGGTGGCGCAAAACGAGGCGCAATTGGTACATTATCTAACGGCAACCGGATTGAACATCGGGTTGCTATTCAACTTCGGCGCAGAGAGCCTTCAGTTCAAGCGTAAGAGCCGAATCTATCGACCGAAGAGGGATGTTTAGTTTTCGGACAGGATTATCAGGATTTACAGGATTAGGATGGTGCCTTACCTTTTGACGTGGGTTCGAGCGCCTAATGGGAAAGCATGTGTGTTTGGCGTTCTGAATCGGAAATCGACACGCCAACACAATCCTGTTAATCCTGTAAATCCTGTCAAAGAATAAGGGGCCAAAATGAGAGCAATGTGTGCGGTTTTCTTGCTGGCAACAGTGGCTATTGGGCGGGAGTTCAACGGGCCATACGAGGGGGCCAACCTCAATCGCGTGGCCTTCCCGATCGGCGGGATCGGCGCGGGGA
>CAYSXF010000043.1:0-12233 GCA_964434815.1 uncultured Lentisphaeraceae bacterium | reverse complement strand
TACACCTCTCTATTCGTCGGCAGCGTCAGATGTGTATAAGAGACAGGCGCGAGCTGGTGAAGCGTTATAAAGGCCGCATCAAGCACTGGGAAATCTACAACGAGCCCAACATCTTCTTTTGGAGCGGACCGCACGAACGCTACCCTCAGCTCCTGAAAATGGCCTACGAGACGGTGAAGGCGGAAGATCCCGAAGCCCAGGTACTGGGCTGCAGCACGTCCGGCATCGACAACCGCTTCATTCAAATGTGCCTCGACGCCAATACGCCCTTCGACACGCTCACCATCCATCCGTACCGCAGCGCTCTGCACGAGCAGACCTTCATGAACGAACTGGAAAACACGCGCAATCAGGTCAGCGGCCGCCCGGTGTGGATCACTGAGATGGGATGGCCCACAATCCCCGGCAACGCCACGGAGCGCCAGCAGGCCGCGCTGCTCGCGCGCTGCTACCTCTCCGCCATCGGCTCAGGTGCAAGCCTGAACATCTGCTGGTACGACTTCCGCAACGACGGCTGGAACCCGTACTATAACGAAGAGAACTTCGGCATCACCTATCAGGACCTCACGCCCAAGCCCGCCTACCGCGCGCTGGCCTCGGTCTGCCGCACCTTTCTGAAAGGCAAGCCAACGGTCACACGCATCCCGGTTGGCGCCACGGCCAGCAGCGTGTATCTCTTCCGCATGGGCGACGCCTCCGCCGTCTGGTCGGACGATGTCCGCGTGCGCGTCTCACTCGCCCTGACCGGCACGCCGACGATCCTCAACCTGATGGGCGAGCCTGTCGCCGCCGAGCAGAAGGACGGGCGCTGGCTGGTCGAGACCGACGCGCTGCATCCGCTCATACTCCCAGCCGCCGCAGTCAGCGAGATTACGGTGCTCAGCGATTCCAACACGCTCGCCCCCGGCCCTGTCACGTTTTAACACCTTGCACAAACAGTTTACAACCCGTCATGGAGGGCGAGTGTCCTCACGAGCCGCTGTATGAGTTTTGCGGCTCGCGAGGACGCTCGCCCTCCAGATGGAAACACAAAATGACTGGAGACCCATGCGCTTACCCCCTTTTTTATTCGCGCTTCTCGCCGGAAGTTTTTTCTCTCTGCGTGCGGCCGAAACCCTAGTGATTGAAGCCGAGGATTTCCAGTTTGCGGGCAGTTGGATTAGCTCTCAAGACCTGAACGCCTCTCACTGGCAACTGCTTCAGCTCTCGCCGGATTCGGGCAGCCGAGTGCCCTCGTATGACGCCGTCACGCTCGTCCCGCTGGACGCGGCAGGCGCGTATACCTTCTGGGTGCGGTCACGCGACTTCGCTAAAGACCGCCCAAAGTCGCGCCGCTTCGCGGTGCTGGTGGACAGCCAGGCGCTGGACATCGAAGCCGGCACGCACGGGAAAGAAGGCTTCGCGTGGCAGTCGCTCGGAACGCGCACGCTCGAGGCGGGCAACCATCTGCTCGCGCTCCATGAAACCGTGAGCCCCTACAGTCGCTGTGACGCAATCTTCATCACACGTGGCAAAGATAGTCCGGACACGCTGAATCCCCAGCAGCTGGCACGCCTGCGCGTCAAACCGCCGTCCCTGCCGCCTGCGGACCTCGACGCCTTCAGGCCCATCGCGGTAACGATTGAAGACGTCACACCTCTCGCTACGTTAGAAACACCCGACCTGCGGGTCACCTTCGTTTCGGGGAGAGACGCCGCAGGCGCGCCATGGATCGTGCGGCGCACGGCGCTGCGCGCGGGCGGCGCGTGGCTGCCGCTTCCCGACGCGGCAGGCGAAGAGACGCTCTTCGTTCTGCGGGCGACGAACGTCACCGCCAACCTTCTGCGCGTCCCGGTCTGGAACGGCTCGCGCGTGCCTGTCACTGTCGAGGCCAACGGCCAGCGCGTCCTCACCTGCGAGTCCAGTTCTGACCCCTACTCTGCCGCGCCGGCGCTGCGTTTCGCGCCGCGCGAGCGGATCGCGTCCACGGCCACATCGGTCGATCTGCTCTATCGCGCCGCCGACGGGCAGACGCTGCCCGTGCGCTGGAGCCTTGATCCGGATGACCCTTTCACGCTGCGGGTGCAGGCACGGCTGACCGCCACCGTGAAAGCCTCCTATTCGCTCGGATTTTCTGTCCTCGGCGGGACCGACCGCAAACAGATCACAGCCGTGCAACTCCCGCCTCTCTATCAGTTCCAACGGCTGCCCAACACGGCCGACATGCTGCCCAACACGCTCACCCCGCATCCGCTGGCGCTCGTACAACTTCCGTGGCCGACCAACGGTGCGCCGCTCTGCGTCGCGGTCACCGCCGAACCCGCCGACCTGCCTTTCGTCTGGCCGAACGCCACCAACGCGGTCTGCGGCTTCGCCTTGCTCAACAGCCGCGCCCAGGTGCAGCCCACCTTTTTCAGCCCTGTGCTCGGCAGCCCGCACGCCCGACTGGCGGCAGGTGAAACGCGCGTCATCAATTGGCGCGTCATGACCCGGCCAGCCGACTGGAAGGCCACCCTCGAAGCCTGCTGCCAGAACGTGATGAAGGTCACCGATTACCGCGAGCCGATCAACGCCTCGCTCACCGATGCCGCGCTCAACATGACCGACCTGATGCTCGCCGATGAAGCGAGCGGCTGGAGCGACAGGCTCAAAAGCTTCTACGATATCGAGAGCGCCACCATGGGCAAACAGGCCGCGCCGCTCGCTTTGCTGTCCGCCGCCGTGCTATCGCGCAACGAGACCTATTGGGCGAAGCGCGCCCTGCCCACTTTCGAATTTGTTTTGAGCCGCCGCAAGTCGGATATCATTCAAAGCGGCATCAACCAAAACGGCGTCAGCATCAAGAACCAGATCAGCGTACCGGGCCAGTTTTACGGCACCTCCTGCTGGGAGGGACTCATCCGTCTCACTGCGGGGCTCAACCCCTGGCTGACCGAGTTCGCCCTGCCCAACGGAAGTTTCCGCCACGCGAACGCCTACAATGCCTCCGCGCCGTGGACCGAAATGCTGGCCGCTAACCGGCTTTCGCCCACCGCCATGCCCCTCAGCAAAGTGAAGGCTGAAGCAAAGGACTGGGTGACCCGCGCGGTCTACTCACGCCAGACCGCACCTGTGGATTTCCAGGCTTTCTACAACATTCACTTCTACCCCTATTGGTGGGACCTCATCGACCTCTATGAGGCCACCCACGACAAGCGTTTCCTCGAAGCCGCTGAAGAGGGCGCGTTCCATACGGTCGCTGGCCTGTGGTCACAGCCGCGCATCCCCGCTGGCGAGGTCACGGTTCATCCGGGCGGCTCCCAGGTCACCTACCATCCCCTGTGGCACAAGAACGACGCGCTCTTCCGCCTCGGCTGGCCGCGTCAGCCCAACGACACGCCGGAGCACGCCGTGCCCGCGTGGCAGGTCTCGCCGGTCGGACTCGGGCTGGAGCAGCCCTCCACCTATACGGCATTTCCCGGCGCGATGAACAACATCATGCAGTCCACCTGGGCACCCCATCTGTTACGCGTCTTCCGCTACACCGACCGCGAGATCTTCCGCACCTTCGCCCGCAACAGCGTGATCGGCCGCTTCGCGAACTATCCAGGCTATTACCTCACCTGTTTCACCGACCGCGTCCACGACCCGCGTTATCCCTACACCGGGCCGGACATCACCAGCCTCTACTACCATCACATTCCGGTGCATTACGCCTTCACGGTCGACTACCTGCTGGCCGACGCCGACGTGCGCTCAGGCGGTCAGGTCGCCTTCCCGTGGGTGAAGCAGAAGAACTACGCCTGGTTCAACAACCGCGTCTACACGTCCGAGCCGGGAAACGTCTACGGCGACAAGCAAGCCGTGCTTTGGCTCGAACGCGGCGTGGTGACAACGGACGACCCGAAGACCGACTGGCTGGCTGCGCGCAGCCCGGAGCGCTTCTGGGTGATGCTGATGAATCAGACGCACGCAGAGCGCACAGTCGCTGTGAAACTCAACCGCGCAAAGATCGGTTTGACCGGAGGCGCCGGCACGCGTTTCACGGGCAACGCTGATCCGATCCTCGCAGCAGCCGCCTCAGTGCAAGAGCCCGCGCCCGCCCTTAAAGACGACACACTGACCGTAACCGTCGCGCCGCTCTCAATGGTGACGCTGGGTTACCCCGCTGCCGCGCAACATGTCTTTCCGACCAGCGAACCGCTCGTCAACTCGCACCGCGTGTCGGACGCAGGCGCTTTCGGTGAAGCGCACGCGTTCACGATCCGCTCGCCATGGGGCAAAGACGCGATCTATGCGGTGCTGACCGCCGATGCGATTCCCGGCGCCAACGTGCTCTTCACCTGCGGCGGCGCCACACAGGCGTGCGACCGCTTTCCTTATGAGGCCAGCTTCTACCCGGTGAGCGATCCGCACGCATCGGTACGCATCACCACGCGCTTACCCGGAAAAGACGAACGCGTGATCGACCTACATTAATTTTTATCCGATCTAGCTCTTCATGCGGACTTCGAGCTGCGGGAACGGAATCTCGATGCCGTTCTGTTCGAAGGCTTCTTTGAGCGCCTGGTTCACCGCAAAAAAGACCGTCCAGTAATCGGATGGCTTGACCCACGGGCGCAGCACCAGGTTCACAGCCGAGTCGCCCAATGAAAGCACTTCCGCGATCGGCTCCGGGGTTTGCAACACCAGCGGATTGGCGCGCAAAACTTCAAGTGCCACGCGCCTGGCTTTGCCGATGTCGGCACCGTAAGCGATGCCGGCCGCAATCTCCACGCGCCGCCGGTCCATGGCGGTGTAGTTCGTGATCGGCGTGCCCCAGATCACCTTGTTGGGAACCATCACCTTCTTGTAGTCGGCGGTCGTCAGCGTGGCGGCCATCATATTGAGCTCCCGCACCGACCCTTCGACACCGCCCGCTGACACATAGTCGCCCACCTTGAACGGCTGGTTGAGCGCGATCATCATGCCGGCCGCCAAATTGCCTAACGTCTCTTGAAAGGCGAAGCCCAGGATGAATCCTGTGACGCCCAAGCCCGCAATCAGCGGCGCGATGTTGATGCCCAGCCGCTGGACGACGACCATCAGCAACAGCGCCCAGCAGGTCTTGTGGACCACGCTGCAGATGAAAGTCTCCAGCAGCGCGTTCACCCGTCCGGTTTTCTGGAGCGCATGGCGCGTGGAGAACGTGACCATGCGGATGGCCCGCGCACCGAACAGCAGAAGCAGCGCAACCACCAGCAGGCTCACCACAAACGAAGCGCCATTCTCGGCGAGCCACCTCAACGCGACATCGACCATGGCCCGTCCGCCGTCCACCTCTGAGGCGAACGCTTTCGTCACCGTTTCCACAGGTTTCTGAATCGCGACCGCCGCGCCTGCGGCAGCCTGTTGCGCCAATGCTATCATATGCTACCCTTTTGCCCCTTCGAACTCCCCAGCCACTTTCACCAGCCAAGAGGGAATGTCCAATTCCTGCGGACAATGCCTCTTGCACTGGCCACAATCAACGCAGGCAGACGCCTTCTCTTTAGGCAACATGCTTTTGTATAGGGCCGGCTGCAACTGGTGCTTCCGCTCCGTCAGCAGGAACTTGTTATAAAGGTCGAACATGACCGGAATCTTCACGCCCACGGGGCAGCTCTTCAGGCAGTAGCCGCATGTGCTGCAGCCGATCGGAACATGTTCGCGGATGAACAGGCAGACCTTCTCAAGAACCTGCTTCTCACGCTCCGTCAAAACGCCCGCATCGGCGGTGGCCACGGCCCGCAGGTTGTCCTTCACCTGATACTTGTCGCTCATCCCGCTGAGCACCGTGCTCGGCTCGGGCTGATTCCAGATCCAGCGCAGCGCGCTCGAAACCGGGTTCAGGTCGGAGTCCTCGAACAGCCGGCTCGCGCCGGGCGGCATCTGCGGTCCGGTCAAGAAACCGCCGAAAAGCGGCTCCATCACCGCCACGCCGATCCCCTTGCCCGCCGCGTACTGCAGGCCCCGGACGCCGGCCTGAACATCTTTCTGCGCGTAGTTGTACTGGATCTGGCAGAAGTCCCAGTCGTAGGCGTCGACGACCGTCTTGAACAGGTCGAAATCGTCATGGAAAGAGAAGCCGGCAAAGCGGATGCGCCCGCGCCGCTTCTCTTCGTCCAGCCACTCCAGCGAGCGCGAATTCAGCACATTCTTCCAGTGCTGCTTGTTCAGCGCATGGAGCAGGTAGAAATCGATGCGCTGCGCGTGCAGACGCGCCAACTGCGTTTCGAAAAACGCCTGCTGGTCGCCGGGCTTCTCAACGCTCCAAATCGGCAGCTTGGTGGCCACATAGACGTTGTCGCGCCAACCGTTATCGAGCGCGCACCCCACGGCCTGCTCGCTCTCGCCGCCGTTGTAGACATAAGCGGTGTCGATGTAGTTGATGCCGCCCTCCAGCCCGGTTTCAATCAGATCGACCGAGCGGGGAACGTCGACTTTGTCATCCGCCACGGGCAAACGCATCGCGCCAAACCCGAGCATGGAGACCAGCACGTTGGTCTTCTTACCAAAGGGCCGATAACGCATCGAGGGCTTGTAATTCAGAATTTCCACGAGTGTGTCCTCCCCTCCCCTTGCGCGGCGCGTCTCAGGCTGGCTCTACTTGCGCTCTTCCATCGGCTTGTACGGGCGCTGCTCGAATATCGCCTTGTACGCTGGCCGGATGATCGGCCCGCTGTTGAGCAGCTCCTCGATCCGGTGCGCGCACCAGCCGACCACGCGCGCGATCGCGAAGATCGGCGTGTAGAGGTCGATCGGAATGTTGAGCATGTCGTAGACGAAGCCGGAGTAGAAGTCGACGTTGACGCAGAGGTCGCGCGGCTTGGCGCGGTTCCTGTTAAAGACCGTCGGGCCGATGCGCTCGATGGTCTCGTACAGGTGGAACTCCTCCTCGCGGCCCTTAGCCTTGGCGAGGTCGCGCGCTTTGGCGCGCAGCATGTCGGTGCGCGGGTCAGACAGCGTGTAGACGGCGTGGCCGAGTCCGTAGATGAGCCCGGTACCGTCGCCGGCCTGCTTGCTGAGGATTTTCGCCAGGTAGTCGGCGACCTCGCCCTCGTTGTCCCAATGCTCGACATGCTCCTTGATCTCGCGCATCTGCTCCATGACGCGCAAGTTGGCACCGCCGTGGCGCGGCCCTTTCAGCGAAAGCACGGAGGCTGCGATCGCCGCATAGGAGTCCGTGAACGACGAGGTGACCACATGCGTGGTGAACGCCGAGTTGTTTCCGCCGCCGTGTTCCGCATGCAGCACGAGGCAGAGGTCGAGCAGTTCGGCTTCGAGCTGCGTATACATTCCGTCCTCGCGCATCAGCATCAGGAAGTTCTCGGCCGTGCTCTTGCCCGTCTCGGGATAACGCATCATCAGGCTCTGGCCCATGTGGTAGTGGGCCTTGGCCTGATAGGCGTATGCCGCAATGATCGGGAACCGCGCGATCAGCTCGATGCTCTGGCGCAGGGTGGTCTCGATATCGAGCTTGTCGGGCTCGGGGTCATACGTGTAAGCCATCAGCACCGCGCGAGCAATGCTGTTCATCAGATCCTTGCCAGGCGCGCGAATAATCGCACTCTCCTTGAACCCGTCAGGCAGCCGGCGGTACGAGTCCAGCAGATCGTTCCAGACCTTCAGGTCGCTCACGCCGGGAAGCTCGCCAAACAGAAGCAGGTAGGCGCACTCTTCGAAACCGAACCGCTTCTCGCTTTGCGCGCCCTTGACCAGGTCGTTGACGTTGATGCCTCGGTAATAGAGCTGCCCCGGCACCGAGACCTTCTCGCTTTCCGAAATCATGTACCCGTGCACGCTGCCAATGCAGGTCAGCCCGACGAGAACCCCCGTTCCGTCCGCATTGCGCAGGCCTCGCTTCACATTGTACTTCTCATACAAGGACGGGTCGATCTTGCCCGTCGCACGTATCTTGTCCGCGTACCCCTTCAACAAAGCCTCATCGAGAACGGGATTTACGGGTTGCGCTGACTTCATCTCTGACTCCTTTTGAAGAGGCCTGACCTCCACACTACAGTAACGGGCACGTACCGCCCTTGAAAGAGGTGTCAGTGTAGCGGTTTCAACGGGCAGGGTCAACACATCAAAACGGAATTGTCGCGAAACGGAACAGCCACCCCGCCACGGCCCCCCCTAAGAGAATGTAGACGGGAGATACTTTTGTAAACGCCGCCAGAGCAAAAGCCACCGCCACAATCCCGGCTGCCCGCAGATCGGGCAGCCGCCGCACAACCTCGCGGAAAGAGTCCCCCCACAAGCACTCCAGCACCAGCAGAACCGCCGCCGTGATCACCAGGCCCGTCACCAGCGGCCGGAGAATGTTGAAGACCTTCACCATGCACGGGTGGCTCCGGTTCCGGCTCCAAAACGTGCCCAACAGGTTGATGCACAACAGCGAGGGCGAACACACGGCCAACGTTCCCACCAGCGCGCCCAACACTGCGAGCGCAACCGACCCCGGATAGGCAGCCCCCACCACGCGATACCCGACGAACGTCGCGGTGTTCACCGACATCGGGCCCGGGGTCATCTGCGCAATACCCAGAATATCCAGAAACTGCTGGTTGTTCAGCCACCCCCGGCTCAACATCTCGTGCTGGATGATCGGGATCATCGCCAGCCCGCCGCCGACTGTCAGAAGTCCGATCTTGAAAAACACGTATGCGACTCTGATAAAAATGTTCATGAAAAAAGGCTGAGGAGGTTCACGGTTCAGCGGTTGGGGTAGGGTTACGGTTCGCGCGGCTTGATGGAGGGCGAGCGTCCTCGCGAGCCGCCGGTTTTGGGGGACTTCGGTAACAGCGCCGCCGCGTACCACAGAATTCCAGCCGCGACGCCGCCGAGGATGATTTGCACCGCGCTCACTCCGAGGCCGAGAATGAGACCTGCCACAAGGAGCGAAACGACCAGCCCAAGCCGCGTCTTGCGGCTGCGGTCGAACATCGTGTAGGCGATTCCCATCATGAGGCCAGCCACGGCCGGACGCAGTCCCCACATCGCATCCTCGACCGCTTTGGAGCCTGCCAGCCGGTCGAAGGCGACCGCATACGCGAGGATCACGAAAAACGGCGCGAACACGACTCCGAGAGTCGCCGCCACGGTGCCCCAGAAGCCGCGCAACCGATGGCCGATCAGCATCGCCGTGTTGATGGCCACAACCCCAGGCACCAGTTGCGATACGGCGTAATAGTCCGTCATCTCGTCGAACGTGCACCAGCGGCGGCGGTTGACCACTTCGCGCTCCAACAGGGGCAGCATCGCATACCCGCCGCCGAACAAGACCGCGCCGACCTTCGTGAAGCTCACGAAGATATGCCAGAGCGTCAGTCCTTGCCGCCCCCCCTGCGCCGCCTCTTTTTCCGTTCGATACATGAGGTCATTATGCCGATTTTCGCCCCTGAAACAAAGCACCGTTTTTGCTCCTAAGAGCGCACTTATCTATTCTTCCGAACTCCCTGTTTCAAAATTCCAGTTTCGCATACCGACGCTTCGGGTTACAATACACGCCGAATGTCCGCTCCCCTTCTACAGGTCGACCAACTCGCCGTCTCGTTCCGGCAGGATGGCGTCGAAACCATACCCGTACGTTCGGTCTCGCTGACCGTCCGCGCGGGCGAACGCGTGGCCGTCGTTGGCGAGAGCGGTTGCGGCAAGAGCCTCACCGCCCTGGCGCTCACGCGCCTCTCGCCTACCGACCGCGCGCGCGTCTCCGGCCAAGTGCTCTTTGAGGGGACAGACATTCTGACGCTCTCGCCCAGCGCACTGAACACCGTGCGGGGACGCGGCATCGCCTACGTCTTTCAGGATCCCTCCGCCAGCCTCAACCCCGTCATGCGCGTGCGCGACCAGATCGGGGAATGCCTGCCTGGCCTGAGCCGCACCGCCCGTCTCGCCGTGACCATTGACCTGCTCACCCAGACCGGCCTGCCCGACCCCGCGCGCGCCGCGCAAGCCTATCCCTGCGAACTCAGCGGCGGACAGCAGCAGCGCGTCATGCTGGCCATGGCGCTTGCTGCACGGCCCAAACTGCTGATCGCGGACGAACCCACCACCGCACTCGATGTGACCACCCAGCGCCAAGTGCTGAACCTCATCGACAAACTCGCCGACGCCAACGGCATGGCGGTCCTGCTCATCACCCACAACCTCGGGCTCGTGGCAGGCCGCATGGAGCGCGTTTACGTCATGTACGCGGGGCAAATGGTCGAAAGCGGAACCGTTCCCGATGTGCTCTCCCGCCCCCGGCACCCCTACACGCGCGGCTTGCTCGCCGCCGTGCCCCTGCTCGACGCGCAACGCAACGCACCGCTACAGGACATCCCCGGCACGGTGCCCTCGCCAGACGCCTGGCCTCCCGGCTGCTCCTTTGCGCCGCGCTGCGCCGAGGCTGATCCCCGCTGCCACACCGACGAGCCACCCGAGACCGCGCTGGACAGCCGTATGTTCCGCTGCTGGCCGCAAGTTGGGCGGGCACAGAGACCCGCCCCTACGCCAACCGTTGAACCGTGAACCTCGCCAACCCCTTTTCCCATGCTCCTGAACATCCAAAACCTTCACGTCACCTATCATCCCCCCGGACAGAAACCTGTCGAGGCCGTGCGCGGCGTTTCCTTCGCTGTCGACGCTGGCGAGTCGTTCGGCATCGTCGGCGAGAGCGGATGCGGCAAATCCTCGCTCGCCAAGACGGTGATCGGGCTTCAGCCTCCCAGCGCTGGCTCCCTATGTTTTGAAGGTCAGGAGATCAGCCGCATGGCTCCCGACGCGTTCAAACGTTACCGCCGAACCGTGCAGATGGTTTTTCAAGACGCCGTAGGTTCGCTCAACCCGCGCATGACCGTGCGCCACACGCTGGAGGAAGTTCTGCGCGTGCACCGCATGGTGCCCGTCGCGAAGATCACCGAACGCGTCGGCGAACTGCTGGACCTAGTCGGGCTGCCGGAGACCGTGCTCGACGCCTACCCGCGCGAGATCAGCGGCGGCCAGTGCCAACGCGTCAGCTTTGCTCGCTGTTTGGCGCTCGAGCCTCAGCTTATCATCGCCGACGAGCCGGTCAGCGCGCTGGACGTCTCGGTGCAGGCCCGCATCCTGAATCTGGTGCGCACGCTCCAAAAGGAACTCAACCTCGCGGTCATCCTGATCTCTCATGACCTCGCGGTGGTGCGCAATATCTGCGACCGTGTGGCCGTGATGCACGCGGGTGTTTTCGTCGAAAGCGGCCCTGCCGCCAAGGTGCTCGACGCGCCGCAGCACGCCTACACGCGCGAACTGCTGGCCGCGGTGCCGGACATCGGCCGCGCATTAAAAGTTCGGGCACAGACACCCGTCCCGACACTCCTAACTCCTAACTCCTAACTCCTCCCTATGTCTCACATATACTCCTGTCCCGGCACCAGCGCGTGCTGGCCTAACTCCTAACTCCTAACTCCTCCCTATGTCTCACCCCCTCATCCTCGGCTCCGCCTCGCCTCGCCGCAAGAAAATCCTGCATGCGCTGGGTTGTGCCTTCACCGTGTCTACCGCCGACACCGAAGAGATTCACGACGCGGCCGACCCTGTCCACACCGTGGTCACCAACGCGCTCGAAAAATACCGCGCCTGCCGCAAGCGCCATCCCGAATCCGCGCTCATCACCGCAGACACGCTCGTGTGGTTCGAAGGCCGCCTCATCGGCAAGCCCATTGATCTCGACGAGGCCGCACAGTTTCTGCGCGCTTTCTCTGGGCGCACGCAGATTGTCTACACAGGCGTCGCCCTCGGCCTGCCGCACCAGGAACCGGAGATCCGCGTGGAAGCCTCTTCCGTGCATTTTAAAATCCTGTCGGAGGAGACGATCCTGACATACCTTCACAAGACGCGACCGCTCGACCGGGCGGGCGCTTATGACATCGACGAGAACGGTGACCTGCTCATTGCCGGATACAGCGGCTCCTACACCAACATCATGGGGCTTCCCGAAGCGCCGGTGCGCGACTGGCTCGCCGCGCACGGCCTTATTTGACCGCGATGGCCTCAATCTCAACCTTCGCGCTCTTGGGCAGGCGTGCCACCTGCACGGTCGAACGCGCGGGCGTGTGCCCGCAGAACATCTCGGCATAGACCTTGTTGACGACAGGGAAATCGCCCATATCAGTCAGAAAAACAGTGGTCTTGACGACCTTTTCCATACCAGAGCCAGCAGCCTCAAGCACCGCGCGCAGGTTCAGCAGCACCTGCATAGTCTGCCCCGCCGCATCGGCAGCATCGATGTTACC
>CAYSXF010000042.1:0-12262 GCA_964434815.1 uncultured Lentisphaeraceae bacterium | reverse complement strand
CGGCTTACCTGATGCAGACCGGGCACATGCCGGGCGAGCGGCTCGCGTATCCGTGCATCGGCGCGGTGTTCGCGCTGCTCAAAGGGTACAACGCGGGCTACAAGGGGCTGATTCCGCCTTATGTGGTTCTGACGCAGCCGCAGGGCCGCTTTTCGGAGTCGGGGTTCCTCGGCTCGCGCTGCAAGCCGTTCGCCACCGGCGGCGATCCCAACGCCATGCGCTTCGAGGTCGAAGGCGTGATAGCGCGGGGCATCACGGATCAGCGCCAGACGGCGCGGCGCGACCTGCTTCACTCGCTGAACACGCTGAGCAACGCCATGCCCGACAACCCGAACGTGGCGGAGGCGAATGACGCCGAGCGGCAGGCGTACACGCTGATTCTGGGCGAAGGCAAGGACGTGTTCGATCTTTCCAAGGAGGACGTGAAGTTGCGCGACCGGTACGGGCGCCACACCTTCGGGCAGGACTGCCTGGCCGCGCGGCGCCTGGTCGAGGCGGGCGTGCCGTACGTGACGATCAACTATCCGGGAGGCTGGGACACGCACTCCAACCACTTCCCGACCATGACTAGGCAGTGCCCGCAACTGGACCAGGGGCTGGCCTCGCTGCTGCTCGACCTCTCGGAGCGCGGGCTGCTGGAAAGCACGGTCGTCTGGTGCTGCGGCGAGTTCGGGCGCACGCCGAAGGTCGACTGGCAGCCGCCGTGGAATGGCGGGCGTAATCACTATGGCAACGTCTTCTCCGTGCTGGTCGCGGGCGGCGGCTTCAAAGGAGGCCAGATCGTCGGCTCCTCGGATGCGAAGGGCGAGGAGGTCAAGGAGCGGCCGGTGTACCCGATCGACCTATTGGGCAGCATCTACGAGTTGGCGGGCATCGACGCCGACACGAAGCTGCCGCACCCGGAGGGCCTTGACGCCCGCGTGCTGGCAACGACCGAGAATGGGGCGAAGTCGGCAGGCCGGCTGAAGGAAATCATGTGAGGCGGCTAAAGACAAAGGTCATTGGTCATTAGTCATTGGTCAGTGGGTCAGAAAAAGTCACCTGCCATACAGGTTCAGGCATCATGCTCGCAGGTTCTTCCGTCTCTTATTCCAATATCAGTGACCAATGACTAATGACTACTGACTCCAGCCACCTCAAGAGGACTGAACAGTAATGAACTTTTATCTATCGAAAATGATCGTCTGTGGGGCGCTTCTTTTCTGCACCCTCTCCGCCCGCGCGCAGGCCTACATCGGGTTCGTCTATCCGGCCGGGGGACAGCAGGGGACGACGTTCCGAATCACGCTGGGAGGGCAGTCGCTGGAGGGTGTCAACCGTGCGCTGGTCTCCGGAACCGGTGTTCACGCGCGGGTGGTCGAGTACAACAAGCAGATGAACCCGCAGGAGATGCAGCTGCTTCAGGAACAGTTGCGCGAGTTGAAGGGCTTGCCTGCTCCGAAACGTGATGCGGCCAAGACGAACCTGGTCAACCGGCTCGAGAAGTTCATCTCAGAATATGTGCAGCAGCCGCAGTGCTCCTCGATCGCCAATCTGGCGATCGCGGAGGTCACGGTCGCAAAAGACGCGCCGCCGGGCGAGCGTGAGATCCGGCTCGTGACGCCGCGCGGGTTGTCGAACCCGATGCCGTTCCACGTCGGACAATTGCCCGAAGTGACCGCCGAGCCTCTGCCCACCAGCCCCAAGCAGATTCTCGGCAAAGAGGCGCAGAGCCTGCGCAAAACGAAACATGGCAAGGAGCAGGAGAAGGACGCGATGATGGGTATGGACATGATGCAGATGTCCATGAGCATGGGAGGCCCGGGCGCTCAGAGCGACGTCGATGACGACGTGGTGTCCCTCCGTCTGCCGTGCACGGTCAACGGACAGATCGCATCAGGCTCGGTGGACCGCTTCCGTTTTTCGGCGCATCGGGGCCAGCGGCTGGTCGTCACCGCGCTGGCGCGCGCGCTGGTGCCCTATCTGGCCGACGCGGTGCCGGGCTGGTTCCAGCCGGTGCTGGCTCTCTACGACGCGCAGGGCAAAGAGGTCTCCTACGACGACGACTACCGCTTCAAGCCCGACCCGGTGCTGCTGTACGACATCCCGGCGGACGGCGAGTATATCTTGGTGATCTATGACGCGATCTTCCGCGGGCGCGAGGACTTCGTTTATCGGCTCACGGTCGGTGAGTTGCCGTTCGTCACGAGCGTTTTTCCGCTGGGAGGGCAGGCCGGTGTGCCCACGATGGTCGATCTGACGGGCGTGAACCTCGCGGAACGTCAGTTGACCCCGCCCATGAAGGATGCCGTGCCGGGCATCTGCTCGCTGACGACGCGGGGCAAGGGAGGGCTGCTTTCCAACGTCATGCCGTTCGCCATCGACACGCTGCCGGACGGGATGGAGAGCGAGCCTAACAACTCGGTGAAAGACGCGCAATTGGTTACGCTGCCCATTATCATGAACGGCACCATCGGCACGCCCGATGACCAGGATCTGTTCCAGTTCGAGGGCCGTTCCGGAGACGAGGTGGTGGCGGAGGTGATGGCGCGGAGGCTGGACTCCCCGCTCGACGCCATGCTCAAGATCACGGACGCTTCGGGCGCGTGTCTGGCGGCCAACGACGACCAGGAGGACCTCGGGTCGGGCCTGAACACGCACCACGCCGACTCGTATGTGCGCGTCAAGCTGCCGAAAAAGGGGCTGTACACGGTGCATCTGAGCGACGCGCAGCACAAGGGCGGCGAGGCCTACGCGTACCGCCTGCGCATCAGCGCGCCGCAGCCCGACTTCGCGCTGCGCATCGTACCCTCGCGGGTGGTCATGCGCAGCAAAGACAGCGCGTCGGCCACGGTCTACGCGATCCGCAAGGACGGCTTCACGGGAACGATCAAGCTCGACGTGAAGGACCCGGAAAGCGGCTTCGTGCTGCAGGGCGCGCCGCTGGTCGGCACACAGACGGTGGCGCGGGTGACAATTAAGACCACGCTGGTCGAGACCGAGGATCCGGTCAACCTGGTCATTCAGGGCAGCGCGACCAATCGGACGCAGCGCCTCGCGCACGACGCCGTGCCGGCCGAAGACCGCATGCAGGCGTTCCTCTGGCGGCATCTGGTGCCGGCGCAGGAGTTCAAGGCCATGGTCTTCGACCCGAACACCACACCCGAGGCGCCGAAAAAGAAGTGGAAGAAGAAGTGAGCGACGCCTTCAACCGCTGGACCTCTCGCTATTCCACCACTTCGCACTCCTGCACCTTGCGGTCGTAGAAGTCCTTCAGGATGAGGCCGCGGTCCAGAAGGTCTTTGAGTTCCGTCAGGCGCCGGGCGACCTGCTGCTTGGTGAACTTCGGCTTCACGGCGGACAGGACCTTCTTAATCTCCGTTTCGTCGAGCGCGCGGTTGAAGACCATCACCTCATCCATCGTGCCTTCAAATGATATTTCCTTCTCTTGCCCCGACGGGGAAGAGTGGTTCATGCCGAGCGTCAGGCTGTGGGCGTTTGCGGCGATCTCGCCATGGACGGCGGCGGTCTGTTTCTGCAGAACGCCGTCCACGTAGAGTTTCAGCGTCTGTCCGTCGCAGGTGGCGGCGGCGAGGTGCCACAGGTCATCGGTCACGGACGCATCGCTGAGGCACTCGCGGCCGTTGACGATCGCGCGCAGTTTGCCTCTGCGAGGACTCTCTTTTCCTCCTCCGGCGATGCTCAGGGCGTAGCCGCGCTCGACCCCTTTTTCGAGCAGGTAACGTGTGGTCCACGCCTCTTTGCCGGTTTTGAACCAGAGCGCCATGGTCACCTGTTTCGGGTTCAGGGCAGGCGCATCGGCAACTTGAATGTAGCTGTTCTTGTACGCGAATTCGCAGGCGCCGCCGAGTTTGCCTTGGAGCGCGATATGCACGTTCGTCACGCGCCCGATGGCGTTGCTGGTGACCCCGTCGACAACCGCGCCGGAGTGGATTTCGTCGAGCGTGAAATGCAGCACGAGGCCGGCCCACACATTGGTGGCCGCGTGACAGGTGCCTGCGCACGCCACAAGTAGCAGGCTTGCGACCGCGACCGAGCAGGCGCGGCTGCTCTTCCGCTGCGGTTGCGTCAGGTGGACCGAAAGGCCGGCGCGGTCTGATATCTGGTTCATACGTGATCTCCCACTTTTGAGATAAAACACTAGCAGGTTGAGGCCGGTCTTCACAAGACTAAACAGCGGCTGCCCGCCCAATCGAGACTGGCATTCCCTCCATAAAACCGATATAGTACAACATGATATTTTCATGGAAAAGGTCTGCGGCAGACGGTTTTTGCGCTGGGAGAACGGGTATGAAAGCAAGAGCGGATAGATGGGTTCGCCGTTTGGAACTGACACTCGTAGGCTGCGTCGCGGCCATGTGTCTGGTGCTGGCTGCTGGCTGCAAATCGCTTGTGGACAAGATCCACGCAAAGGCGGGCGGAGGTTCTGCCGCGCAGGAGGTTGTTGCGCCCATTGCCCCGACCATGATTGTGGCGAACGGCAAGCCGGAGGGCGTCTCTGTGACGATGAACGGCTTGCGGGCGTCGGTGCTCTCTTGGGGCGAGCCCACGGTCCGCGCCTACCGCTACCGCATTGAGCGCGCGGCTGCGGCGGAAGGCCCCTACACATGGGTTGCGGACGTAGCTCCCGACAAGCTGACCTATACCGACGGGCAGGCTCCGGCTGACCGTCTGAAGGACAGCACCACGTATTTCTACCGGATGAGCGCTCTGCTCGATAAGAACGGTCTGATGAGCGAGCCGACGCCTCCCGTCAAAACGACGACGGCGCCGCCGCCCGTTCCGCCGGTGTCGGTCAAGGCCGAAGCGACCAGCTCGCGTGCGGTGACGGTGACGTGGCCGCTCTCGGCTTCAGAGGGCGTCACCACCTACCGCGTGGAGCGGGCGCTGACCTCTCAGCCGGCCGCGTTCGAGAAGGCCGGCGAGGTGCGGGCCGCGGCGTTCGTCGATGGCGGCACGCCGGCCTCGGTGCTGAAAGACAGCACCAAGTATCTCTACCGGGTCGTGGCCATCAACCGCGTGGATTCAGAGAGCGTGCCCTCGGCGACGTCCGAGGTGCTGACGATGCCGCCGCCCGCGCCTCCGCGCAAGCCGGCGGCGGTGCCGAACGAGGTGCGCTGCGTGCCGCTGAAATGGGAGGCGAGTCCCGAGACCGATGTGATCCGCTACGACATCTATCAGGCGCGTGTGGCCGAGGGGCCCTTCCAGAAGATCAGCGAAGTTCCCGGACGCACGACGGTTCAGTTCACGGACGGGGGCGGCAACCCGGGCACGCTAGAAGACGAGGGCTCTTATTTCTATCGCGTGCGCGCCGTCAACAATGTGACGTCGGAGAGCGCGGACTCGGAGACGGTGCATGCGATCACGCGCGCGGTGCCGCCGGAGGTGCAGCAGGTGGTGGCGGTCTCGGCGCGGCCCCGCGAGGTTCCCCTTTCGTGGGTGGCATCGACCGACACCGCAGTGGTCGGCTACGAGGTGTGGCGGGCGACCGCCGACGCGGACGACTGGGTTCAGATCGCGCGCTTAAACAGCCGCGACGTGACCAGCTTTCTCGACCGGGGCGGCGAAAAGGACGGCACCCAACTGGGCCTGCTCAAGGACAGCACCGAATACCAGTACAAGGTGATCGCCTACAACACGGGGAACGTCCGCTCGTCGGCCTCCACGTCGGTCAAAGCCAGAACCAAGCTGATTCCGGTGCCGCCGGCCGGCCTGGCGGCCACCACCCAACTGGCGCGCACGATCCGGCTGACCTGGCAGCCCAATCCGGAGAAGGACGTCGACGGCTACTGGGTCGAAGCGTCCAAGAAAGCCACCGGCGGGTTCCGCAAGCTGACGGTCACGCACGTGTCGGGAGGCTCGGCGCTGGTTGCCGAAGATCCCGAGCTGGAGCCGAGCGTCACCAAGTATTACCGGGTCAAGGCGTTGGACAAAGAGGGCTTGGAAAGCCTGTGGGCCGAAACCGTTCAAGGCAGTTCGAAGCCTCTGCCGAGCGCTCCGACCGGGCTGTTGGCCAAGCCGGAGAGCGGCACGATGCGCGTCACGTGGCAGGCGCCGTCCCAGCCCGACGTGAAGCAGTACAAGGTCTGGTCAAAGAAGCTGCTGGGCTGGGATCTGCTGGCGACAACGGACATCCCCGAGTATCGCATCAATCTGACCGATCTGCCCAAGGCGCTGACCCTCGCGGTGACGGCCGTGGATCAGGACAAGTTGGAGAGCGAGAGAAGCCCGCCGGTCAAAGTTGATCCGAAGGCCCAATAACGCCGGAACGGAGGACGTCTCGTGAGCAACGGTTATTCGTATCTCTCTTCAGCGGACATCACGGATGTGGGCCGCGTCCGCAAAAACAACGAAGATTCGGTGCTCAGGCTGCCGGAGCAGGGCGTGTTCTGCGTCGCCGACGGCATGGGCGGCGTGCAGGGCGGAGAAGTGGCTAGCAAAGCCACCGTGGACGCCCTGAGAGAAGAATTTTCAGCCTCGCCCGACGCGCCCTTCGCAGTCACGGCTTCGGCCAGCGCCCGATTGGTCGGGAGGGCCGTCAACCGCGCCAGCCAGTGGATCAAGGCGCGGTCCGATGACCGCGGCATCGCGGGCACGGGCAGCACGGTGGTGGTGCTGGTGTTCGACCGCGTGACGCCGTCGAAGGCGATGATCCTGCACGCGGGGGACAGCCGCGTCTACCGCTGCCGGGCGGACAAGCTGGTGCAACTGAGCAAGGACCACTCGGTCGCGGCCGCGGCGGGCCTCCCGGACGACAAGACGCTGCCCCCGATGTTCCGCGGCGTGATCACCCGTGCGGTGGGCCTGGAGAACACGGTGCAACTGGAGGAGACGCCCACCGACGTCGCGCCGGGCGACCAGTTCCTGCTGTGCTCCGACGGCCTCGACAAGATGGTGAGCGACAAACATATCCAGAAACTGTTGCGCAAGCACCGGGACGACGACGTGCAGACAGCGGCCCGGATGCTGATCGACGAGGCGCTCAAGGCGGGCGGCGAGGACAACGTGTCGGTGATTCTGGTGCGCGTGGCAGCCGGCTTGCCGCAGGGGACGCAGATGGAGGTTCCGGCGCAAACGCGGCTGTTGGAGCAGCAGCCGGTGTCGCCGGGCTCGGTGCTCCCCGCAAAAGCGAAGAAGGACGAGTCGGAGGGCGAGACCGGCCAGACGGTCGATTCCGCGAAGTTCGAAGGCGAGGGCGTCACGCCGCCGGAGCTGGCGCGCGGAGGTTGCCAGACGCCGGTCACGCCGGTGTCAGATGACGGCGTCACTCCGGGAACGCCGGCCGCGGAGACCGAGGAGAGGGAAGAAAAGACGGAGACGGCTATGCCGGGCGCGCAGGCGGCAGCGCCTTCGCGCGTGTGGCCGGCGCTGGTGGCGCTGGCGGCGGTTCTGGTTGCGGCGGCTGCGTGGTTTCTGTTTTTCAAGAAGTAGGACGAGGGTATGGGCGAGAACGGCAAGGAGCAGATCGGCGACTACGAGTTGCTGTCGCTGATCGGCGATGGGGCACAGGGGCGCGTTTACAAAGCGCGCTGCGCGGTGGATACGCTGCCGCATGTCAAGAAGGACGAGCTGGTCGCCCTGAAGGTTGTGCGCATCACGGGCGAAGACGAGAAGCTCCGGCTCAAGTTTCAGGAGCAGGCCGAAATTCTGCGCCGCCTCTCGCACACCAACATCGTGAGCTACCGCGACTGTTTCGCCTGGCACGCCGGCGAATGGGACGAGGCGCAGTGTTTGGTGATGGAGCTGCTCGAGGGCGAGACGCTGACGGAGCGCCTCAAAAAGGCCAACTCCGGGCTGCCGTGGCCGCAGGTGGAGGAGGTTTTCGAGCAGTGCCTGGCGGGGCTTATCCACGCCCGCGAGCGCGGCATCACGCACCGCGACATCAAGCCGTCGAACATCTTTATCACGAAAGACGGGCAGACGAAGCTGATCGATTTCGATATCGCGCGCCGCGACGACAGCGGGCAGATGAGCACGGCGGGGTGGAAGGGCACGTTCGACTACATGGCGCCCGATTTCATCTCGACGAACGGTTTCCGCGGAGACGAGATCTCGGACATTTTCAGCTTGGGCGTTTGCTTCTATCAGGCGCTCACAGGCGCGCTGCCGTTCGAGCCCTTGGGCGAGACCGCGCACATCGGCTATCTGAACCGCTGGCGCAACAACGCGTCGCCGACGCCCTCCTTCCGCCCCGGCGTGTTCCGCGTGCTGAGCAACGCCAAGGCGCTGGTGGCGAAAAGCCTCGCGGCCCGGCGCGAGGACCGCTACCCCACCTTCGTAGCCATGCTGGAGGAGTTCCGCAACATCCGCTACCGCCGCGTCAAGCACAAGAACAAGGACGAGTACGAGCTGCTCGCGGTGCTGGGGCGCGGCGGCTTCGGCGAGGTCTTCAAGGCGCGCCGCATGAGCGACGGCATGCTGGTGGCCGTTAAATACCTTTTCTCCGAAAAGCAGTCGGAGCGCTTCATCAAAGAGGCCAAGATCCTTCAGCAGTACCCGCACCCGAACCTCGTCAAATACGTCGACTTCATGGTGCTCGAAGGCACGGCTGGCGAGAAGCAGTTCTTTCTGGTGATGGAGTTCCTTGAGGGCATGCCGGGGTGGACTCTGCGGCACCGGCTGAAGAACGAAAGCAAGCTGGAGGCCTCGGAGGCCGTCGCCGTCTTCAGCGCCTACCTTTCGTCTCTCCAGTTCCTGCACGGCAGCGCGCGGCCGATCATCCATCGCGACATCAAGCCCGGCAACCTGTACGCGCCGATGGGGCAGCCCGACAAAAGCAAGATCTTCGACCTCGGCGTGGCGCGCGATGTGAGCGGCACCGTCACGGTCGGCGGCATCCCGGGCACGCTCGACTACATGGCGCCCGAGTTCGCCGAAGCGGGCGGCGACCGCGGTTCGCCGTCGTCGGACCTCTATGCGCTCGGTCTCTGCCTGTACGAGGCGCTGGCTGGCAAGCCGGTCTTCGACCGTCTGCCGAGCGATTTGAACTCCGCGTGGGTGGCGTTTCAGGACCGCATCCGCAAGCCGCCAGCCATCGCTTTCGACGCCGAAGCTTTTGTCCAGTATCCGCGGATCAAGCAGGTGATCCTCAAGGCGCTCGCCGAGAAGCCGGAGGCGCGCTATCACAGCGCGGCGGATATGCGCGTCGCGCTGGAGGATGCGCTCAAGCCGGAGAAGGCCAATGCGGCGCACGACGACGCGTTCGATGCGGGCGAGATGACGATCGCCACGTTCACGGGCGGCTCTGGCGCTGCGGCCGAAGCCGGTGCGACCTTGGGCACGCGCCCGCTCGATATGGCAGGAGGCACGCTGTCGGGGGCCGTGAACCTGATCGCCGCGGGCAAGCAGGAGGCGGAGCGCCGCAAACAGCGCAAGCTCATGATGATCGCGGGCGGCGCTGCTGCCGCTTTGTTGGTGTTCGGGCTCGGCGGCATTTGGCTCGGAACGAGTTTCGGCGGACGCAAGAACGGTGCCGCCCAACAGGTGCGGCAGCCGGACGCGCAGCCGAATAGAAAGCCGGCCGAAGTCAGCGGGCCTGCTAATCCGGTCACATCGAAGCCAGCCCAGCCTGAAGCCGTCAAGCCGGTCCAGACGGCGGTGGAGGCGGCGCAGAAAGAGCCGGAGAAACCTGTGCTGGTGCCGCCCGAGCGCGACCCGGTCTACCTCGGGCTGAAGAGCGAGATTCCGGAGAAAATCGAGCGCGACGACGATTGGTCGGCGGCTGAAGCGGCGGCGGCTAAGCTAACTGCGCAAGAAAAGCAGGCTTGGCCCGATGTGGACGACGCGGAGAAGGCGCGGCGGCTGGCGGCCTTGCGCGCCACACTTGCTGACAGGGCCTCCGCCTATGTGGCGAAGGTGCGCGACGCGGCGCTGGCCGCGTACGCAGCGGGTAAGGACGGCAAAGAGGATGGCGAGCGCCTGACGCAGATGGCGAAAAATGCGCCGTTGCTCAAGGCGCTCGTGGGAGCCCCGTTAGACGAAGCCGGTAAACGTGTGACGGCCGCTGAAAACAGGGCTGCGGAGGCCAAAGCCGCGCAGGCTGCGGCTGACCTGCGAGCCAAAGCGGTGGCGGATGCCGCGAAGAGGTTGGATGAGCTCAACACGCGCATTCAGAAGGGCGCGCTGACCGGCTGCGCCGACGGCGTCGCGTTGCTGGGGGGCTTCACGCTGGATCAGTTGTCGGACGCTGATCTCAAAACCAAATGGCAGTCCGTGCGGGGCGCCTATGTGAAGCTGGTGGAGCAGACCTTGGCGCAAAAAGAGCCGCTCGAACAGCGGGCGCAGCGGCTGAAAGCTGCCGAGGAGGTGCTTGTGCATCCTTCGGCCGGAACACTTTTCGCGTCGGAGATTGCGGCGCTTCGCAAGGCGCTGGACCAGCAGAAGGCGGTCTGTGTTCTGCGGCTGGTCAACCGCTCCGGCAATGCCGTGCAGGTGTCAGGCCGCGAGCTCAAAGAGAAGGTGAGCTTGGCGGACGGTGCGACGAAGGAGCTGGAGCTGCCGGTATCGGGCGAGACGCTCGCCGCGTCGCTTCTGGTGGATGGCGGCAGCCGCTTCCGCCCGCGCAGCGAGGCGGTGAGCCTGCCGCATGCCGGCGGTGTCGAATGGGCGATCGGCGCCTTGGTGGCGGAGTCGGCCAAGCCCGTTGAGCCTGCCGCGCCGGTCGTGAAGCAGCCGCCTGTGACGCCTCCGCCTGTGGCTGTGGCGGCGGCACAGCCCGCTAACAGCGTGTCGGCAAATCCGCCGGCGGTGCCTGCGGCAGCGGGCGGGGCGGCATTCGACATCACCGTGTCCCCGAAAAACGCGGTGGCCGCCGTGGACGGGAAAGCCGTCACGGCAGGAACGGTGATGGTGGTAACGCCCAACGAGAATCACAAGGTGACGGTGGAGTGCGCGGGGTATAAACCGGTGCAGCAGTATTATAAGGCGAAGCCCGGCGAGACGCGCAAGATCGACATCCTGCTCGAAAAAGTGCAAAAGAAATCGATGTTCGGGCTGTAGGAAGAGCGGTTAGGAAGGCTCAGCGGTCACGGTTCGATAGTTGAACTGGAAAGACCGCTGGCTATTCACTCCGGATAGGCATTGAACATCGCCTCGTCGAGCGGCAGTTTGCGCAGGCGCGCGTCTTGCAGGAAGGTTGGCTTGTTTCCGGTTCCCGTGAACGTGCCGTCGACGCTGCCGTCCGGGCTGATGCCCAGAATCTTGTACAGGTAGAGATCCTGCAAAGCGTACTCCCCGTCTTTGAGGCCCAGCACTTCTGATACGGCCGTGATTTTCCGCGTGCCGTCCGAGAGGCGGGCCGTGTGCACCACAATGTTGATCGCGGCCGCGACCTGGGCGCGCAAAGCGGTGAGCGGGATGTCGATGCCGCTCAGAAGCGAACAGGTCTCGATGCGCGAGAGGCAGTCGCGCGAGCTGTTGGCGTGGATCGTCGACATGCTGCCCGCGTGTCCGGTGTTCAGCGCCTGAAGGAGGTCGAGCGCCTCGCCGCCGCGGATTTCGCCGATGACCAGGCGGTCGGGACGCAGGCGCAGCGCGGAGTGGATGAGGTCGCGGATGGTCACCTCGCCCTTGTCGTTCTTGTCCGGCTTGCGCGTCTCGAAGCAGACCGTGTGAGCCTGCTGCAGTTGCAGCTCGCTGGAATCCTCGATCACCAAAATGCGCTCGCTCTCGGGAATAAAGCTGCTGAGCACATTCAGGACGGAGGTTTTGCCCGACGAGGTGGCGCCCGAGACGATCACGTTCTTGTGCAGCTTCACGAGGGTGTCGATCAGTTGCGCGCCCGCCTCGGTGATGCTGCCGAACTGGACCAGTTGGCCGATGGTCAGCTTCTCCTTCTTGAACTTGCGGATCGCGACCACCGTGCCGCAGCGCGCGAGCGGCGGGATGACCGCGTGTACGCGCGAGCCGTCTGGCAGGCGGGCGTCGAGGCGCGGGTTCTCCTCGTTCAGCAAGCGGCCCACGCTCTTGGCGACGTTCACGGCGGCGGCCTTGAGCGCCGGCTCGCTGACGAAGCGCGCCTCGGTGGCTTGCAGCTTGCCTTTCAGCTCAATGAAAACCTGGTTCGGCCCGTTGATCAGAATTTCCGAAACAGCGTCGTCCTGCAGAAACTGCCGGATCGGCTCAAAGAAAAGCCCGAGATAAGAGTTCACATCTTCCATGGTTAAAATAATTGCCCAGCCGGGGCCTTTCTGTCAAACCCTTTCCGCAGATGGGTGTGGGCCACTAAAGTGACTTGAAAACTTGAATCTCCTTGCGGAGGGTG
>CAYSXF010000041.1:0-12305 GCA_964434815.1 uncultured Lentisphaeraceae bacterium | reverse complement strand
GGGCGGCGGGCTGGCTGCGACCAACTCGTGGACGGGCGACACGACGGTGACCAACGGGCGCGTTCAAGTGGACTACAGCATAGTCGCCGGAGCGCCGGGCAGCCTCGCCCTCAACAACGCCTACAGCCCCGGCTCCAAGCTGATCCTCAACGGCGGCGGCTTCGACCTCACCGGCCGCAACAACGCGACGAACAGCACCTTCACCGGACTAGCGTTCAATGCAGGAACGCTATACCTGACGGTGGGCTCCACCGCGGGGATGGTCGTCGGCCAGGCTGTTTCAAACGCCTTCCTTCCGCCAGGCTCCTACATCCGCAGCGTCAGCAGCGGCACAGCGGTTCAACTGAATGCGATGAGCACGAGCACGACCAATGTGACCGGACAAACCTTCGACTTCGGCGCGGCGAGCTTCACCAGCGCGCAAACGGTCAGCAATGTCGTACTGCAGGCAGCCGCCTCGACCGCCAGCGTGAATCCGGCGGGGACGAGCACGCTGCTCACCTTTGTTAATGTGACCGGCTCCGGCGGGCTGACCAAGTCCGGCACGGGCACGCTGAAATTGACGGGGTCCGTCGCCTTTGATGGCAAGATCAACATCTACACGGGAACGCTGGACTTTGCGAGCAGCGCCAACATCACGCTGACCAACGCGATTACCGGTTCCGGCATCTTCCGGCAGTCGGGCGCGGGAACCACGCTCGTCTATGCGGCAGCGCAAAGTCTCGACACCTTTAGCGGGAGCGTGGTGGTCGACGGCGGCACGCTGATGCAGAGCACGGGGACCGCGTACCAAAGGCGCGGATTGTCTTCGGCGGCGTCCTTTACCATCAACAGCGGCGGAACCCTTCTCGTCGCGCGGGACTCGATGAATGACACAGCCCTCTACAGCCTGAACGGCGGAACCATGAAGACGACCGCCGGTTACCAGACCCTGGGTCCTCTCTATCTGAACGGCGGGACGATCGTGACCGGCCCTGGTTCCGGAGGTCCTTATCAAGCCTTCGCGCTCAGCGGTGATGTGGCCGTGACCGGTGCGGTACCCTCCGTGATTCTTGCAGGAGCAGGAGCGAATAACGGCGTCCATCTGACGTTTAACCAGTCAACAACCAACTCGATGCGGGTATTCCGCGTTGACGATGTGACCGGTAACTCGACAGAAGATCTGACGGTGAAGGCGAACCTCGTGGACAGTTCACATCAGAATCAACCCGCTGGACTGATCAAGACGGGCGCGGGCACCTTCCTGATCACCGACGGAACCAACACCTACAGCGGCGCGACGATCGTCAGCAACGGCACGCTGCTGGTGAGCGGAGGCATCAGCAACTCGGCCGTCACGGTTGTTTCCAATGCCACCTTCGGAGCGGCAAGCACGAACCTTGCGCGTGTCGCCTCGCTGACACTGAACGAGGGGGCGAAACTCGTCTGGAAATACGACGGCAATGCCAAGACCGCAGGCCGCATCGTGGTGTCCGGCACGCTGAAACTCCCCGTTGCGGCCACGCTCGACGTCAGCGGAACAGGCGCCCTCGACACAGGCCAAGTGCTGTTCTCGGCCGGATCGGTCGACGGTGCGACGAATCTGAGCGGCTGGACAATCACCGGCGCGCCTTACGGTTCCCGTGCGATCCTGGTTGGAAAACAAGTGCTTCTCCATACGAACCTAGGAACGTTGATCAGAGTCCTGTAGCCATGCGCAATGAACTGATTTCACATCGGGTCTGTTCCGGGCTTGCGCTGTTTCTTGCGGGCTGCTCCTTGTTCAGCTCTGCTTCCGAAAAGCCCGTTCCGCCTGGTGCCGCCGCGCTCGGCTATACGAAATGCGTGATTGACGAGCGCCCGACTGTTGCCGACATTGCGCCCGGAAAGATTGGCGACTTCAAGTGGTTCAGCGGCCAGTGGTATTCGTCCAAACCTCCGTCGCCGGACCACTACCGGATGGTCGGCGGCGCTCTTGCGCTGAGCCTTGGCGGCGACCTTGTCAGCGCGCCGCGCAATCTTTCCGTTCCCGGACGTCTGCCCGCGCTGCCGGGAGACAAGGGCTTCTATGTCGAGTTCGACGTGCGGCTGTCGGACAACGACCCCGACCACTGGCCGGCCGTCTGGCTGATGCCCATCGAGCACAGCGGTCAACAGGCAGATCACTATGAAGGCGATCCGAAGGGTTATGAGCGCTGGATGGAACTGGATGTGGACGAGGGCGGCTTCGGCCCTGGACTGGCCGGCACTGTTCACAACTGGACGGATGTTTATCCGCACTACAAGCACATCCAGAATCCGAACAACGTCCCCAAGGTTCCGCTCGACCGTAGCCAGTGGCACACCTTTGGCGCGAGTTACGACCCGGTCGGCAAAACGGCGGCGTGGTGGCTGGACGGCGTGAGGCAGACGAGCGCCACCTCGCCCTATGTGCCTGACATCGCCGCCACGCAGCACTTCTATCTGATCATCAGCGCTCAGAGCCACGGCAGGAAAACAGACCACCTGATGTTCGTCCGTTCCATCCGCGCCTATGTGCCGCCGGCATCACCGCTGCCAGCCTTGCGGTGATGGCGCAAGCGTCGAGCCGCTTAATACAACCGTATCAGGGTTCCCGGCAACCTTATCAAATTGTATAGCTGATCGGCAAAGGCGGTGCCCAGCGCCTGTTGGCCGGCGGTGTCGAAATGCAGAGCGTCGGATTTCAAAGGGAAGGTGTCGGTGTTCACCAATCCGGTCCAAGGGTCAGCAGCGGCAACGTCGGTCTGCGCCTGCCGCACAACGTTGAGCAGCGTCACGTTACCCGCGCCGGTCTGAGAGGCGGAAAGCCGGGCGACAACAAAGGGTAGCTTGGGCAGGTTATAGGTGAGGCGCACATCGGCGATAAAGTTGGTCAGGTTGGCGTAGTACGCACCCGAGGCCGTCGGCACGTCGCTCTCGCCCTGCATCCAGATCATGCCATCAATCGTGATCGAGGCGCTGGGATAGGCGGACGCCAAAGCCGCCAAACCGCTCGACACCATAGACTGGAAGCTGACGTACTGCAGCCCGTCGCCCGTAGTCGTGGCGTTGCCGCCCGCCTTCCAGTCGCTGTAGAGCGAGGTGCCGCCCTTGGAGTACTTGATGATCGCCACCCGGCTGAAGGCGTCCGGCTTCAGCCGGTCAACGAAGTGCCGGCCGAAGGTGATCTCGGGACCGAACTGCGTGCCGCTCGACGTGGCGGGGTGAAGGGTGGAGAGCGTATTCAGATAATAGAAGTCCACATCGCTCTGATACCCCTGCAGATTGACTGGCGTGGTGGGCAGACCGGTCGGGTCAGCGCGGCCCTCCGAGTTCGACTGCCCGCCTTGCAGAAGAACGTGTACTCGCGTCACTTTTCCTTGCTGGCTGAGCGACACCACATTCGTCGCATTCAAAGCGTAGGCGTAGACATGCACATCATCCAGCACGCCGCTGAAGCCGTATTGTGAAGAGGTGTAGTACGCATGTCCGACGGTATCGATAACGAAACTGGTGTCGGTAACGGCCTTACTTTCCGACAGAACGCCATCGATGTAGAGGCTCATCGTGCCGCTGCCTGAGTTGACCAGCGCGTAGTGGTGTCTGTTGAGATCTTTCGGCGCGGTGAAATCGACCGTATTGGTGAGCGATGAGCGGAAGCGCAAACCCGAGAAGTTATCGTTCAGCCAGATGAAGTCAGTGTAGGTGTTGTTTCGTCCCATGACCATGCCTTTGCCAGCACCGGTTTCACCGCGTCGGGCCCAGAAAGCGGCAGACCAAGGGGTGCCCGCCACCAAGGAGATCGTCTTGGAAAGCGCGACATACGAGCTGTCCGCCCCATCGAGCGACAGCGCGCCCGTGCCGACCGCCACCTGCGTCGGAACCGTGGTGATCGCGGCACCGCCGCTGGCTGCCCCATTGTTTTTAGCGGGGCTACTGTCCGAGAAGTTACCGTCGAATGTGTAGTGGAGCAGCTCGTTCCGGCCCTGTGCGAACAGGGATGCCACGGCTGCCGTATCCACGGCATAGTTGTAGACGCGAATATCATCCAGGATGCCCTTGAAGCCAAAATGCGAAGAATTGGTGGTGTAGGCCTGTCCAATCGTGTCGATATAGAAGCTGGTGTTAGCGGCCACAGAGTTTGATGTGAGAACGCCGTCGATATAACAGCTCATCGTGCCGTTGCCCTCTGCGACGAGCGCGTAATGGTGCGCGATTTGATCTTTCGGCGCGGCAAAATCGATCTGCCCGCCTACCGACGGACGGAAACGCAGACTCGACCATTGATCGTTAAGCCAAATGAAATCGTTGACGGTCTGATTACGTCCCATGATCATGCCCATATTGCCGCCGGTCTCGCCGCGGCACGCCCAGAAGGCGGCGGACCACGGCACGCCGGTGGCAAACGAGATGGCGTTGGAAAGCGCGACGTTCGAATTATCGGCTCCATCCAACGCGAGCGCGCCCGATCCGATTATCACCTTTGCCGGGTCGTTGGTGATGGCCGCCTTGCCGCTGGCGGTTCCGTTGTTGCCGAACGCACCGCTGTCAGAAAAACCGCCATCGAACGTATAATAAAGGGAAAGCGCCGGACCCTGCTTGAATAGCGTTTGCACAGAGGCGGCATCCAATGCGCTGGGGTAGATGTTCACCTCATCCAATACCCCTTTGAAGGCATAATGCGAAGAAGTTGTGGGATAGGCCTGCCCGATCGTGTCGATCATGAAGCTCGTATCGGCTCCGCTCACGTTCGTTGTAAGGATGCCGTCGACATACAGGCTCAGCGCTCCGCCGCCTGCGGCGACAAGCGCGTAATGATGGACGTTCAGATCCTTCGGCGTTTTGAAGTCGACGGTCGCTCCGGCCGACGAGCGGAACCGGAAACCGGTGAAGGTGTTGTTCAGCCAGATGAAGTCGTTGGCCGTTTGCCGCCGGCCCATCACCATTCCCGTGTCGTTGGTGAGTTCGCCACGGCACGCCCAGAAGGCGGTGGACCAGGCGTCGGTTGCCGCGAACGTGAACGCGTTCGAGAGCGCGACATAGGAGGTGTCCCCGCCGTCGAGCAAGAGCGCGCCAGCCCCAACCACCACGTACGCCGAATTGGTGGTGACTGCGGCGCCGCCGCTGGCCGTCCCGCTATTATTCATCGCCCCGCTGTCAGACAAATCGCTGTCAAACGCATAGTGCGCAGCCCCGCCCAGCCGGTACAGGTTGGACACGGCGCCCGCATCAATAACGCTGTCATAGACGCGCACATCGTCCAGAATCCCTTTGTATTCATAGCCTGCCGCGGTCGCGTACGCCTTGCCGACCGAGTCGATCAGGAAGCTGGTATCCACACTGGTTTTGGTCAACGAAAACGTGCCGTCGACGTACAGGCTCAGCGCTCCGCCGCCTGATGCGACCAGCGCATAATGGTGCGTTTTCAGATCCCTCGGAGCGACGAAATCGTAGCTGCCGCCGACAGATGGCCGAAAACGCAACCCTATGCCGGCGACACCGTCGGGTTGCCAGATGAAGTTGTTGTTGTCGCCTCTGGCACCGATGACCATGCTCTTGCTGTTGTTTGTCTCGCTTCGTCGAGACCAGAACGAGACGGACCAAGGGTTGGCCGCTGTAAAGGTGATCGCGTTCGAGAGCGCGACATACGAGTTCGTCGCGCCGTCGAGCAGCAGCGCGCCCGTTCCGACGATCACGTTCGTGGGAACGGATGTGAGCGCAGCCCCGCCGCTGACTGTTCCGACATTGTTAGAGGGGCCTCGGTCCCTCAGATCGCCGTCGAACGCGTAATGGAGGCGCAGGCCTGCCATCGCTTGCATATATGCGCCAAAACTGAATAGAACCGCCACCGCCAACCCGCTGAGTAAAGTACCTCTACGTGTCATCACAACCCTCCTTGCCACAACGCACCAGCCTATGAAACGCAATTCAATATACCACTTTTCTCTATATTACCAGCGACTGAATGATCGCGCAACGGGAGAAATTGAGTGAATACGGTACTGCGACATTAGCTCCGTTCGCCCTAAGGACGGTCCGCGCGGATGCGGTAGAAGATCGCGGCGCTGACTGGCGGGGTGTCGGTGTAGACGTTGACCGGCGGCACGGCCGGGAGATTCTCGATGACCGGAGCAAACGCACCGGCCGCTAGGTTGGTGCTGCGCTCCACCGCGTAGACGCGTCCGGCCACGCTGGGCCACCGCACCACATAATGGGATCCGCCTCCAAGGGCTGCCTCGGTGATCGCCAGCACGGATGCTGCGTCCGAAGGGTTTGTTCCGACCAGGTACTCGTTCCAATTGCTCATGCCGTCCCCGTCAGGATCGGCATCCGACTTCGTTGCTCCTGCTGCCTGCTCGTCCGGCGTGAACAGCCCGTTCAGCCCCTTCAGGTAGAGCAGTTGTTCGGCAAAGGCGTATCCCAAAGACTGCTGCCCGGCGGCGTCGAAATGGAGGTGGTCGGTTTTCAGCGAGAAGCTGTCTGTGTCGACCAAACCCGCCCACGGATCCGCTGCGGCAACGTCAGTCTGCGCCTGCCGCACCGCATTGAGCAGGGTGGTGCTGCCCGCGCCAGTCTGCGAGGCGGAGAGCCGCGCGATGATGAACGGAAGGGTGGGGCTGTTGAGGGTGACTCGCACATCGGCGATGAAATTCGTCAGGTTAGCGAAATAGGCAGCCGACGCAGAAAGGTCGCTCTCGCCTTGCATCCAGGTCATGCCTTCCAGAGAAATGGCCGCACTGGGATAGGCCGCTGCCAGCGCCGCCAATCCGTTGGCCACCATCTGCTGGAAGCTGACGTAGCACGGTCCGTCGCCGACTGTCGTGGCGTTGCCGCCTGCCTTCCAGTCGCTGTAGAGCGAGGTGCCGCCTACGGAGTACTTGATGATCGCGACCCGGTTGGAGACATCGGGCTTCATCCGGTCGACCAAGCCGCGGCCGCAGGTGATTTCCGGACCGAACGTCGTGCCTCCGGTTGTGGCGGGATAGAGCGTGGTCAAGGCGTTGAGATAATAGAAATCCACATCGGCCTGATGCCCCTGCAGGTTGACCGGCGAGGTGGGCAGGCCGGCCGGATCGGCGCGGCCCTCCGAATTCGACTGCCCGCCCTGCAGAAACACATGCACGCGCGTCACCGTCGGAGGCGGGGGCGCCACAATGCTCCCTTGATGGAAGAGCGCCGCCACGTTGGTCGCGCTCAGGGCGTAGGCGTAGACGTGCACGTCGTCCAGAACCCCTTGGAAACCATAGTGCGACGACGCCGTATACGCCTGCCCGATCGCGTCGATCGTGAAGCTGGTGTTCGCGGCCGCGACGTTCGCCGAAAGAATGCCGTCCGTGTAGAGGCTCATCGTGCCGTTGCCCGCGGCGACAAGCGCGTAATGGTGCAAATTCAGGTCCTTCGCCGCAGTGAAGTCGAGCGTCGCGCCGGTCGACGAGCGGAAACGGAGGCCTGTGAAGCTGTCGTTCAGCCAGATGAAGTCGTTGGAATTTGTCCGGCACCCCATGACCATGCCCTTGTTGCCGCCTGTCTCGCCGCGGCATGCCCAAAAGGCCGTCGACCAGGCGCTGCCCGTGGAGAAGCTGATTATATTAGAAGGCGCAACGTAAGCGGTGTCAGACCCGTCGAGCAGCAGCGCGCCGGAGCCGACAGCGACTTTCGCCGAATTGGTTGTGATCGCCGCGCTACCGTAGGCGGTTCCGTTGTTTCCGGCTGAGGTGCTATCGGTGCAGTTGCCGTCGAACGCGTAATGCAGCAATTCGGTGCGGCCTTGAGCGAACAGCGCCGATACGGCCGCCGCATTGACGGCGTAGGTGTAGACGCGAATGTCGTCCAGAACGCCCTTGAAGCCATAGTGCAACGAATTGGTGGTATAGGCTTGCCCGATGGTGTCGATCATGAAGCTCGTGTTCGCAACGGTAGCGTTGGTAGTGAGGACGCCGTCGATGTAGCAGCTCATTGTGCCGTTGCCCAGAGCGACGAGCGCATAGTGGTGCGTGTTCAGGTCTTTCGGAGCGGTGAAGTCGGCTGACACGCTTGTCGACGAGCGGAAACGCAGGCCCAAGGAATTGTCGTTCAGCCAAATGAAGTCAGCGGTGGTCTGGTTCCGCCCCATGACCATTCCTTTTTCTGCACCGGTCTCGCCGCGGCACGCCCAGAAGGCGGCAGACCACGGCACGCCGGTTGCAAACGTGATGGCGTTGGACAGAGTGACACACGAACTGTCGGCCCCATCGAGAGCGAGCGCTCCGGATCCAAGCACGACTTTTGACGGATCGCTGGTGATCGCAGCATTGCCGCTGGCGGTTCCGTTGTTGCCGAAGGCGCTGCTGTCGGCAAAGCTGCCGTTGAACGCATACTGGAGCGCGAGCGCCGGGCCCAGTTTGTAGAGGGCAAATACAGAGGCCGCGTCCAACGTGTTGGGGTAGACACACACATCGTCCAAAACGCCTTTGAAGGCATAATGCTGCGATACCGTGGGGTAGGCCTGGCCGATGGTGTCGATCATGAAACTCGTGTTGGCACCGCTCACGTTCGTCGTCAGAATGCCGTCGATGTAGAGGCTCATCCCGCCGCCGCCCGTGGCGCTGAGCGCGTAATGGTGAACGTTCAGATCCTTGGGCGCGGTGAAGTCGAGCGTCGCACCCGTGGACGAGCAGAAGCGGAAACCGGTCACGGTGTTGTTCAGCCAGATGAAGTCGTTGCTTGTCTGGCGCCGACCCATCACCATGCCGCTGTCGTTGGTCTGTTCGGCGCGGCGCGCCCAGAAGGCTGCGGTCCAGGCGTCGGCAGACGTAAATGTGAGGGCGTTGGAGAGCGCGACGTACGAGGCGTCCCCGCCGTCGAGCAGCAGCGCGCCAGAGCCTACCGCCACGTTCGCTGGATTCGCGGTGACCGCCGCGCTGCCGCTGGCCGCCCCGTTGTTCTTCATGGCCCCGCTGTCGGAGAAATCACCGTCAAAGCCATAGTGCACCGCCCCGCCGAGCCGGTATAGGTTGGACACGGCGCCCGCGTCTAGCACGCTGTCATAGATGCGCACATCGTCCAGCACGCCTTTGAATTCATACCCCGCCGTGGTGTAGGCCTTGCCGACGGTGTCGATCAGGAAGCTGGTGTTCGCGGTTGCTTTGTTGGTCGACAACACACCGTCGATGTACAGGCTCATCGTGCCGTTGCCGAAGGCGATGAGCGCATAATGGTGGGTGTTCTGATCCTTGGGTGCGGCGAAATCCAGAGTCGTGCCGTTCGACGAGCGGAAACGCAGGCCCTGATAGCTGTCGTTCAGCCAAATGAAATCGTTATTGTTTGTCCGGCTTCCCATGGCCATGCCTTTGTCGCCGGCCACGCTTCGGCGCGCCCAAAAAGCCGTGGACCATGCGCTACCCGTAGGGAAGGCGATCGCGTTGGTGAGCGAGACGAACGAGGTGCCCGCGCCATCGAGCAGCAGCGCTCCCGTTCCGACCATCACGTTTGTTGCTGCTGACGTGAGCGCGACTCCGCCGCTGGCAGTCCCGACATTGTTGGACGGACCTCTATCCCTTAAATCGCCATCGAACGCGTAATGAAGGCGCAGATCGGCCATGCCCTGAAAAGCAAAGCCCGCACAAAACAGAAATAAGCCGGTTAACAGTACCGGCTGAAACAGTCTATTTTTCAATCGAGTCTCCTCTTAATTTAGCGAGTGCCTTGCCTCGCACCAAACACCACACATAACAAAATACCATAAGTGGTCTTTATGTGGTACTGAATACGGTAGGGCCGTGCGGAAAGGCTTCCAATCCGTTCCCGATTGTGCCATGTTTGTGTCTTAGAAAGGGAATGGGGATATCCGCGATGAAAAGAGAACTCGCTTGTTTGCTCTCGTTTCTCAACGTTGTCGTTCCCGCCGTAGCGCAAGACCGCGACTCCCTGCGTCGGCAGCTCGCCCTCGTCAAGCCGGAAGCGGTCCGCCTCGCTTTGGACGACATGGCCGTCCGCTGGCCGCAGTCCTGCGGCAAAACTGACCGCGCGTGGTGCGATGGCCTCGGACAGAGTCGCGACACGCTCCTGAAACGGCTGGACGCGGGCGATGCGCCTGCCGAGGAAGAGTCACGCGCCTTGCTTCGACAGGTCCACAGCGCCCTCCTCGCCAACCCGCTCCTCGACTGCGACCGTCTTCTCTTCGTGCGACGCACCGCCAACAACCTCGGGCTTCCGCAGAACTGGCAGCAGCTCCGCGACCTCAACCACCGCAGCCTTACCAACGAGATCGCGGTCATGAGCCATCTGCGCGACGACCCGGTGAGCCGCACACTCTACCGGCCAGCGCCGGACACGTTCGCGGGCGACCTCCAGCTCCACTGGGACGCACGACGCCTGATGTTCACCGGCCAGAACGCCAAAGGCCTCCACCGCGTCTATGAGCTGAGTGTCGATGCGCCCAATCAAATCGCAGAACTGCCGCTCATTCCTGACGACGACGTAGACAACTACGCGGGCTGCTGGCTGGCCGACGACTCTGTGCTCTTCGTCTCCAACGCCTCGTTCATCGGCGTGCCCTGCGTGGTCGGCTCCTCCTACGTCGGCAGTCTCTACCGCTGGTATCCGGCGGACAACCACATCCGCCGCCTGACCTTCGACCAGGACCACAACTGGTGCCCAACCCAGTTGGCCGACGGCCGCGTCATGTACCTGCGCTGGGAGTACAGCGACATCGCCCACTATGTCTCCCGCATCCTCTTCACCATGAACCCGGACGGCACCGGCCAGCGCGAACTCTACGGCAGCGGCTCCTACTGGCCCAACGCGATGTTCTACGCGCGGCCCATTCCCGATGACCCGCACCGCTTCGCCGCCATCGTCACCGGCCACCACGGTGTTCCCCGCATGGGCGAGCTGACGCTCTTCGACCCCACCCGCGGGCGCAAAGAGGCGCAGGGTGCGCTCCAGCGCATCCCCGGCCGCGGCAAGCCCGTACAAGCCGTGATCAAGGACGAACTGGTCGACGACTCCTGGCCGAAGTTCCTCCATCCCTGGCCTCTGGGCGGCGCCTACTTCCTCGCCTCGTGCAAGCCTGATCCGAAGGCCTGCTGGGGCCTCTATCTGGTCGACGCGTTCGACAACCTCACGCTGATTCGCGAGGAACCCGGCTTCGCGCTTTTCGAGCCCGTGCCGCTTCAGAAACAGCGCCGCCCGGCGCAGATACCGGACCAGATCTCAACGGGCTCAAAGACCGCACGCGTCAAGATCACCGACATCTACGCTGGGCCGGGCCTCGCGGGCGTGCCGCGCGGCACCGTCAAAAACCTGCGCGTCTTTACGTATTCGTTCGGCTACCGCAACATGGGCGCGGAGCAGGACCGCGTGGGCTTGGACGGCCCGTGGGACGTCAAACGCGTCCTCGGAACCGTGCCGGTCGAGGCGGACGGCTCGGCCTTTTTCGAAGTGCCCGCCAACACGCCTGTGGCCTTCCATCCGCTCGATGAGAAGGGCCGCGCCCTGCAACTGATGCGAAGCTGGATCACCGTCATGCCCGGCGAGCTCCAGTCCTGCTCCGGCTGCCACGAGCCGCAGAGCAGCGGGTCTGGTCCGCTGACCCGCATCCAGGCCATGGAACGCGCCCCGTCGAAAATCGCGCCGTGGTACGGCCCGGAGCGCGGCTTCTCGTTCAACCGCGAGGTCCAGCCCGTGCTCGACCGCTATTGCGTCGCCTGCCACGACGGACACAAGGCGGGCCGTCCTGATTTCACGCTCAGGCCGGGTGTGTCGTTCCGCACGAAAGAGGTCTACTACATCGGCAAAGACATCACCTTCCCGCCCGCCTACCTCGCGCTTCGCGCCTATGTCCGCGGCCACACGCAGGAGGGCGATCTCCAGATGTCCTACCCCTGCGACTACCACGCGTCCACCACCGAGCTGGTCCAGTTGCTGGAGGCCGGCCACCACTGCGTGCGGCTCGATGCCGAATCGTGGGACCGGCTCACGACGTGGATCGACCTCAACACGCCCGCTCAAGGCACGTGGACCGACATCGTCGGCGAGAAGCGCATGGCCAACTCCGCCGTCCGCCGCCACGAGCTGCAAGCGCGGTACGCGGGTCTCGACGAGTCTCACGAAACCGCGTACGGCCCCGCTGTGATCGCCGCACCCGCTGCGGCCTTCTCTCCCGAACCGGTCAAACGGGAGACGGCCGCAGTCGCGGGCTGGCCGGTCGACGCCGCCGCGGCCCGCGCCAAACAGCAAGCCCTGGGCGAGACCCGCCGCACCGTCGATCTCGGCGACGGCGTGAGCCTGACGTTCGCACACCTGTCTCTTATACACATCTCCGAGCCCACGAGACAGGCAGAAAT